>DASQNB010000419.1:0-8040 GCA_035645175.1 Geodermatophilus sp. | reverse complement strand
CCTCGGAGCCGCGCGAATTGGCGTATTGACCTCGACCGCCACCCCAGAGGGCCGCGGTTACAACGTCGGGCAGTGCGATAGACAGGTCAAAGTAGCGTTCAGGACACGTCTATGTCGCAGCACTCCATACATCCCTGCTGAGGACCGACCTCTCCGTGGGGCTCGGCCCGCGGGCCGGCAAGGCGGGGGCCCCATCAGTCCCGGCCTCACCTCGCCGGGACTGATGGCGGCGTGGAGCCGGCGGCCCTGTCAGCGTCGGCCCGGCGGCGGTGGCGTCGAGGCAGGGGTAGTAGACGGTATCGGAGAAGTCCTTGAGCGCCGGACATGTAACCGATGTTCGCCGGCGTGCCCAACAGCACGCCGTCGGCGGCGAGCACGTCGGCGGCGCCGGTCGACAGGGCCGGTCGCACGCAGCCTCGACCTCCTCGACCAGCGCTCCACCCTCGCACACCGCGTCCAGCACCGCCTGCAAGGTGGGCGACGGGTGTGCTGGAGACGAAGAGCAGCGCGCCCAACCATCCTGTCCCCGGGGCTGACGTCCGCAGTCGGTCGCATCTTTTAGGACCCGCGATGCCGGGCTCGGGCTTCGGCAAGAACCCGGACGGCGACCTGCCGCCCCTCCTGCCCTTCATCGGTCGTCGTGGTGCCACCGTCGAGCTGTTTGTAGACGCCGAAGAACTGACCGATCTCACGTGCGACATGGCGGGGCAGGTCATTGAGGTCGTGGAGGTCCTCATACATCGGATCACCGACAGGGACGCACAGCAATTTGGCCTCAAGTCCGGTGCGAGTGCCGATCCACGACACCCCGATGACGCGGGCCGCGACCCAGATGCCGGGATAGGTCGGCTCATCGAGCAGCACCAAGGCGTCCAGGGGCTCCCCGTCCTCCCCCACCGTCCCGGGCACGAACCCGTAGTCGGCGGGAAACGAGACCGCGCCGAGGATCCGCCGGTCGAGCCGCATGACGCCACGCTTCTCATCGAACTCGTACTTGTTGCGGCTGCCGCGGGGGCTCTCGACGACAACGTCCAGCTGGTCCGACTCGCTCACCCGCCCAGCCCTACCCAGACTCGCCCGCCGTCGCCCGACCGACGCTGACCCGTGCACCAGGACCCGGAGATGGGAGCCTGACCCGGTTCTCCGGACACTTCGGGTGTGGTGATCATGCCGCGGTGAGTGCGGCCAGTGCCCTTGCCGCAGCGTCGGCCGCCGTGGCTGCGTCGTGGTCCGGTGTGACCGGAGCCGTGATCGGAGCGGCCCTGGCGAGCGTGATCATCACCGTGAGCACCGCGGTCTACAGCGCGTCCCTGCACCAGACAAACGACCGCCTGCGCCGCGCCCGCAGCCAGCTCTCCGGGCGGGGAAGGTCCCCGGGGCAGCGGGCCATCACCATCCGCGTACCCGCGCCCCGGCGGGTCCGGCTCGACCCGCGACGCAGGCCGTTCTTCCGCCCCGGGCCGCGGTGGTCGTGGGTGTGCCAGCGCCGTGGCCGTGTTCCTGGTCGCCATGGGGCTCGTGACCGAGATGGAGTTATTCGGGCAGCGGTCGGTGTCTGCCTTCGTCGGAGGCTCGGACGAATCGGGGACGACGACGATCGGGGCGCTCACCAACGTGGCCACCCAGCGCGACCAGACGCCATCGACGCCCTCCACCCCACCCACGAGCGCCCCGGCGACGTCCGCTGAGGACAGCCCGCGACCGTCGGACGCGTCGGAGACGACCACCGCCCCTGGCTCGGCCACGTCGACCGCAACTGCCTCGACGTCGGACTGACCGCGGCAGGTGCCACGAACGACCTAGCTGACTCGCCGGGACCGACGTCCGTTCCACCGCAACGGGCTTCCACCACGCCGTAGACGACCGGGGGGCCAGTCCCACGCTTGTCAGGTCTCTTCCACACCGCGGCGCCTCGAGACGAGATCGCGGACTTCGCGCAGCGCTACGGACAACGTTGCCAGGTCGCTTCGGTCGTCGGCCGCGACGTCGTGGAGCACGGCGAGGCACCGGCTCACGGCTGGTTCGGCGGAGGTGAGCCATCTGCGCACCTGCTCGGCGGTGTCGGTGACCGGGCCCTCCACCCGCAGCACCTCCGCGGTCAGGGCGGCGCGCACCGCGTAGAGGTCGTCGCGGAGGGCAGCGCGCGCGAGGGCCTGCCACCGGTCGTCGCGCGGCAGCGCGAGGATGCGTTCGCGCAGCCAGTTGAGCTGCAGGTGCTGTCCGAGCGCGAAGTACACGGCGGCCACCTGCTCGCGCTCGCGCCCGGTCGCGCGGGCCACGTCGGTGACATCGAGAGCGGAGAAGAGCGCCGGCAGCGCGGCCAAGCGTCTGGCGAGCGGTTCGGGAACGCCGTCCGCGGTGTTGAGGCGTACCGCAGCGTCGAGTACGTCGTCGTCGGACGCGGCGAGCAGCCGGGGGATCTCGTCGGCCAGCGGCGGCACGGCCGGCGCGAAGTAGTCGACGGTGCTGCGGATGTCCAGTGGCTGGCGACGGTTGCGCAACAACCAGCGACTCGCGCGCTCGGCGAGCGTGCGCACCTCCAGGAAGAGCCGCACCTGGGTGTCTGTCGGTACGGCGTCGAGCGACTCGATCTCGGCTTGCAGCTCGGTCAGCCCGAAGATCTCCCATGTGGCGATGTGGGCCCGGACGACGTGCGCCACCGGGAGGCCGGTCTCCTCGGCCAGGCGGAAGCCGAACGTCGTCCCCGCGCGGTTGACCATCGCATTCGTCACGCAGGTCGCGATGATCTCGCGACGGAGCGGATGATCCGGCAGCCGGTCGGCATACCTCTCGCGGATCGCACCCGGGAAGTAGCTGGCCAGCTCCGCCGCCAGGAACGGGTCCTCCGGAACCTCCGACGCCAGCAGCTGGTCGTAAACCCAGATCTTCGTGTACGCCAGCAGGACGGCGAACTCGGGCATGACCAGCCCCTGACCGGCAGCGGCGCGCTCGGTCAGCTCGTCGTCGGTCGGCAGGAACTCCAGCGCCCGGTTGAGCCGCCCCGACCGCTCCAGGGTGCTGAGGTATCTGGCGTGCACGTCCAGCAGTGACCGCGCCTGGGCCCGCGCGTTGTACAGCGCGCGGGTCTGCGCGGCGTTGTCGCGGAGCACCAGTTGTGCCACCTCGTCGGTCATCTCCACGAGGAGGGCATCCCGTTGCTTGCGAGTGAGATCGCCGTCGTCGACCACGCGGTCGAGCAGAACTTTGATGTTGACCTCGTGGTCGGAGCAGTCCACCCCCGCGGAGTTGTCGATCGCGTCGGTGTTGATGCGCCCGCCGCGCAGCGCGAACTCGATCCGGCCGCGCTGGGTGAAGCCGAGGTTGCCGCCCTCCCCCACCACCCGGCACCGCAGCTCGCCGGCGTCGACGCGCACCGGATCGCTGCGCTTGTCGCCCACCTCGCCGTGCGTCTCGGTCGAGGCCTTGACGTAGGTGCCTATCCCACCGTTCCAGAGCAGATCGACCGGGGCGCGGAGGATGGCCCGGATCAGCTCGTCCGGAGCGAGGTGCTCGGCCGGAACGTCGAGCCGTGACCGGACCTGGGGCGAGAGCGGAACCGTCTTCGCCGTCCGCGGGAAGACGCCGCCACCAGCCGAGATGAGCGACAGGTCGTAATCGGCCCAACTGGAACGGGGCAGGTCGAACAGGCGAGCGCGCTCGACGAAGCTGGGCGCCGCGTCCGGGTCGGGGTCGAGAAAGATGTGCCGATGGTCGAAGGCTGCGACCAGCCGGATGTGCCGGGACAGCAGCATCCCGTTGCCGAAGACATCCCCGGACATGTCCCCGATTCCAGCGACCGTGACGTCTTCCTGCTGCACGTCGACGCCGAGGTCGTGGAAATGGCGCTGTACCGAGACCCAGGCTCCGCGCGCCGTGATGCCCATCGCCTTGTGGTCGTAGCCGGAGGAGCCGCCGGACGCAAAGGCGTCGCCCAGCCAGAACCCGTACTCCTCCGAGATGGAGTTGGCCAGATCGGAGAAGGTCGCGGTGCCCTTGTCGGCCGCCACCACCAGGTACGCGTCGTCCTCGTCGAATCGCACCGTGCGCTCCGGCGGGACGACGTCGCCGGACACCAGGTTGTCGGTCAGGTCGAGCAGGCCACGGATGAACATCGAGTAGCAGGCGACGACCTCGTTCTGCAGCGCTTCCCGCTCGGTGGGCGGTGCCTTGACGACGAACCCGCCCTTCGCGCCGACCGGCACGATGACCGCGTTCTTGACCGTCTGCGCCTTCATCAGGCCCAGCACCTCGCTCCGGAAGTCCTCCGGCCGGTCGGACCAGCGCAGGCCGCCGCGGGCGACCCGGCCACCGCGCAGGTGAACGCCCTCGACTCGCGGTGAGTACACGAAGATCTCGAACATCGGACGGGGCAGCGGCAGGTCGGGGATCTGCGCCGAGGCCAGTTTGAGCGACAGCCAGGGCTTCGGCTCACCCCCCGATCCGGCCTGGAAGTAGTTGGTGCGCACCGTCGCTTGCACGACCCCGAGGAGAGTTCGCAGAACTCGGTCCTCGTTGAGGCTGGTGACCGCGTCGAGCCCGCGCTCGATGTCGTCGACGATCTGCTTGGCCAGCAGATCCCGGTCCTCGGCGGCAGAGTCGAAATCGAGCCGGGCCGAGAACAGCTCGAACAGCCGGCGAGCGAGCCCCGGATTGCTCGCCAGCGTCGCGACCGTGTAGTCGAGTCCGAACGTGGCGCCCACCTGCTGGAGGTACCGGGCGTAGGCGCGGACGACGGAGACCTCGCGCCCGCGGAGCCCGGCGCGCAGGACGAGCCGGTTGAGCCCGTCGTTCTCGAGGTCGCCGCGCCAGGCCATGGCGAACGCCTCCTGGAAGCGCTCCCGCATCCCGTCGGCGTCGAGGTCGGTGAGCCCCTCGTAGCGCAGCCCGAAGTCGTAGATCCAGACGGGGTCGGCGCCCGCCGGGCGCACCTCGTAGGGGCGTTCGTCCACGACGTGGACGCCCATGTTCTCCAGGAGCGGCAGGACGTCGGAGAGCGTGACGGACTGGCCGTGCCGGAACAGCTTGAACCGCAACCTGCCCGGCGGGGCCTCCAACGGCCGGTACAGGTGCAGGGCGAGGTCGTCACCACCGCCCAGGGCCTCGATCCGGCGGATGTCGACGACGGCCGCGGCGGCGGCGGAGTACTGCTGATAGGCCGGCGAAAAGGCATCGGCGTAGCGGCGGTGCAGGTAGACACCCCGCTCTTCACCGAGCTGGTCGACTAGGGCGTCGTACAGGTCGTCGGTCCAGGAGCGCATGGCTGCGGCGAGCCGGGCTTCGAGCTCGGCGACGTCGTACTCCGGAGCCGCGCCGGGCTCTGTGTAGACCGTGATGTGCAGCCGGGCGAGGACCGACTCCCCCACGAGCGTGGTGAACTGCGTGCTCACACCGCCGAAGGCGGCCAGCAGGATGTCCTGGATACGGGTCCGTAAGGCTGTGGTGAGTCGGTCGCGCGGCAGGTAGACCAGGCAGGACAGGAAGCGACCGAACGTGTCGCGCCGGACCAGGAGACGAAGGCCCTGACGGTCCTGGACGTCGAGGATGGTGGTGGCCGCGTCGTACAGCTCGTCGGCGCCGATCTGGAACAGCTCCTCGCGCGGATAGGTCTCGAGGATCTTGACCAGCGCTCTGCCGTCGTGGCTGTCGAGTGGATAGCCGGCCCTGTCGAGCACGGCCTCCACCTTGCGGCGGAGGACCGGGACGTCCTGGGGCGACTGCTTGTACGCCGCGCTCGCCATGAGACCGAGGAACCGTCGCTCCCCCACGACGGCGCCGTCGGCGGTGAACCGCTTGATCCCGACGTAGTCGAGGTTGCTGGGCCGGTGGACCGTCGACCGGGAGTTCGCCTTGGTGAGGTTGAGCAGCTGTGGCTCGCGTGCCCGTCGGCGCACCTCCGGCGGCAGCTTGGCGAAGCTGTGCGAGACGGGCCGGCTCCGGTCGTCGCGCAGCAGCCCGAGGCCGGTGCCCGGTACGGCCCGAAGCGCTTCCTCTCCGTCCTCGGTGGCCAGCTCGTACTCGCGGTAGCCGAGGAAGGTGAAGTGGTCGTCGGCGAGCCAGCGCATCAGGTCGGCCGCCTCGTTCCGCTCCCCTTCCTCGACGGTGGACGCCTCCACGGCGAGCGTGTCCACGATGGCCAGGGCCCGATGCCGCATCGCCGACCAATCGTCGACCGCGGCACGGACGTCACCGAGGACGCGGAGCACGTCGTCGCGCAGCTCGTCCAGCACCGGGCCCTCGGTCTGCCGGTCGACCTCCAGGTGCAGGAACGACTCGGCCAGCATGCCGGGGGTGGCATCCTCGCGGTTGAGGATGCCGACGAGCCGCTCGGGGTCGCGGCGGACCAGGACGACGGGGTGCACGGTGAGGTGCAGTCCGAGGCCGTGCCGGGTGACCTCCATCGTGACCGAGTCGACGAGGAACGGCATGTCGTCGGTGACGACGTCGACGACGGTGTGCGCCGAGGCGAAACCGTGCTCCTCGAAGTCCGGGGAGTACACCCGCACTGCCGGTTTCCCGGCCGCGCGGTCGAGGGCGAGTGTCAGGTGCGACATCGCGGCGCCGTACAGGTCGTGCACGGCACGAGCGGCGAGGTCGGCAGGCGCTACGCGCCCGTAGTACTGCCCGACGAACCCTTCGAAGAGGTCCGCCTGCTCAGCAGGCAGCCGGTTCCGTGCGTACCGCCGGATCTCCTCGATGATCTCCTGCCGGTCGCGGAACGGGATGGTGGGCACGGCAACCCCCTTCGGTCACCCACAGCGTGCCCCGCCAGGGGGCCGGCGCCAACCGCAGTCGGTCAGCCCAGCCTGCCGATCGGCATTGGGACGTCGCGGCGTTTTAAACGAGTGGAGCACTGTGACGGCGGGCGATCGCGCACCTTTCCTATCGGGCGACGCGGGGGGTCGCGCAGTTTCTGGACGGACCGTTCGGCTCGGAGGTCTCCACCTTCGCGGTCGCTGCCGGGCGACTCGGCGCTCATCCCGGTAACCGGGACGACGTTGCTGGTGCAGCCGGGCGATGGCCCAGCGGAGCAAGGAGGAAGCCGAACGCTCGCCCCCGCCCCGGCCGGGGGCCGGCGCCTCAACCTGGGGCCAGGACCAGTGCCTCCGCCCCGACCAGGGCCTGTCCCGCCGCCCGGCCCGACGCCAGCGCCCGGACCCGCTCCGAAGACACGGTTCTTCGGCGCGCACCGGGTGGATCCGCGAGTGTCGGCGAGGACTCCGCCGTCGTCGTCGACGAGGTGCTGCAGCGGCTCGCCGCGGCTGACGCCGACCTGGAGGTCCGGCTGAAGATTTCAGCCACCACGCGGGACGGGGTCAATGACGATGTCGTCTGCACCGTGTCCGAGAAACTGGGCCTCCCCGCAAGGGCAGCGACCCGATCTCGGCGCCCGCTCCAGCCTCCGTGGTGCCCGGCGGATGGGGTGTGCGGCTATTTGGCCTTCAACTGACGCCATGGCGGGCGCATGCTTCGGGCTGGAGCGGGATGTCCATGAAGCGATCGCGGCTGCCCCTGGCGTTCGAAGAGCAGCGTTGCGGTGCCGTGCGGTGTCGGCCGCCGACCTCGGCGTCAGGACCCGGTCCACGCCGGCTCCCCCGGCCACCGGCAGCGGCAGCGGGCGCCTCGCGCCCGCTGCACCGCGTCGACCGTGAGCTGCTTGCCGCCGGCCAGGCACACCCGAGAGAGGCCGTCGGGTCCAGCTGCACGAGCCGCTCAGCCGGCCGCTACGTCACCCCGGTCAGGTCCATGCCGGGCAGGGCAATGCCGTCGCGTCGACCGCCAACGACAGCAGCACCTTGAATACCGTGGTGCTGTCATACGGCGGCCGATCCTCCTCGCCGACGACCACGACCTCCAGGTCGGCGTCGGTCTGCGACAGGGAAATACGACGGTTAGGACACGTCTATACGGAGCTTTCCGTCGGCCCGGCGCGGGCCCGACCGGACCCAGGGGTCGAGGCGTCACGGACGAAAGGCGTGACCAACCGCTTCCTCGACCGGCCGCCGTCTCCCCATGCGCAACGCTGCCCGCTCGGCGTGCCGG
>DASQNB010000418.1:0-6507 GCA_035645175.1 Geodermatophilus sp. | reverse complement strand
CGTTGACGATGAGCAGGACGCACACCGTGGTGCCGTCGCCGATCGGCCCGCTGACCGTCGTCCGGGACGAGGGCGGCGCGCTCGTGCGGCTGGCGATGTCGCCTCCGGGCGCGCTCGGCGCGGATGACCTCGGTGAGCGCGCCGACGCGGGGTTCGAGGACGTCGCGCGCCAGCTGGCCGAGTACTTCGCCGGCGAGCGGACCGCCTTCCACCTGCCCTTACGACCCGTCGGCAGCCCCTTCGAGCTGGCCGTGTGGGACCAGCTGACCCGCATCCCGTACGGCGAGACCCGCTCCTACGGGTACGTCGCCGAGGCGGTCGGCGAGCCGGGCGGCGCCCAGGCCGTCGGCGCGGCGAACGGGAGGAACCCGATCGCGGTCGTGGTGCCCTGCCACCGAGTGATCGGCGCCGACGGCAGGCTGGTCGGGTTCGGCGGAGGGCTACCTCGTCAGCGCTTCCTGCTCGACCTGGAGCAGCGCGCGGACCGACTGTTCTGACGTACGGCGGAGCCGTTCGAGGCGCTGGTGCGGCGGCACAGGCCGGTCGGCCACCGCCATCGCTGCCGGCTACTCACCGTGCAAGCGCTGCTCGCCGAACGGCTCGGCCCCCCTGCAGGGTCCCGCCGCGAACCTGCGAGTGGCGGGGGGCAGGGGGGTCCTCTTTCAGCCGGCGAGGGCGTGCACCAGCGCGCCGGTCGCCCCGGCCAGCAGGAGGACGACGATGAACGGCGCGCGCAGCGCCAGCGTCAGCGCGGCGACCGCCAGCCCGGCCAGCCGCCCGTCGACCACCAGCTCCGGGCCGGTGGTGGCCGCCTGCACGGCGACCAGCGCGGCGAGCAGCGCCGCGGGCACGAACTCCACGACCCGGGTCACCCACGGCCGCTCGACCCAGGCGGCCGGCACCGACAGCCCGGCCAGCTTGAGCACGTAGCAGCCCAGGGCCGCGACCAGCACGACCGTCCACAGCATCCCGCTGGTCACGCGCCCGCCTCCGCGCGCCGCGGCCGCCCGGCCAGCGCCACCGCGACGACGGCCGCGACGACCTGCACCCCGGCGGGCACGACCGGGGTGAGCAGCAGCGCGACGACCGCCCCGCCGACGGCGACCCGCCGCTGCACGGCCGCCTCGGGGAAGCCGCGCTGCAGCCGCGGCCACAGCAATGCCAGGAACGCCGCGGGGACGACGGCGTCCAGCGCCGCCTGGGCGGTCCCACCGAGCCCGGAGGCGCCGAGCGCGCCGAGGACCGTGGTCAGGTTCCAGCCGAGGTAGATGGTCGCCCCGGTGGCCCAGAACGCCAGCCGGCCCAGCTCGCGGTCGGGCGCAGCGACGGCCATCGCAGTGGTCTCGTCGATCACCCAGTGCGCGGCGCCGGCCCGGCGGAGCAGGCCGCGCGGGGCCAGCAGCGGGGCCAGACGCACGCCGTAGACGGTGTTGCGGGTGCCCAGCAGCAGCGCGCTGCCGATCGCGGCCAGGCCGCCGCCGCCGGCGCCCAGGACGCCGACCAGCGCGAACTGCGATGCGCCGGTGAACATCAGCGCCGACAGGACGAGGGCCTGCCAGACGTCCAGGCCGGCCGCGTCGGCGGCGGCGCCGAAGGCCGCCCCGTAGAGGCCCACCGCCAGACCCAGCCCGACGGCGTCGCGGAGGGTGGCGGTGCGGGCGGCGGACACGGCAGCGAGGCTAACCAGCCGGTCCGACCCCCTCCGGCATCCCCCGGACGGGGGACTCCCGACCTCCCGGGGGCTCAGCCCGGGACGCCCGGGGTCCGATGAGGTCTCGTGCCCCCTCGCCCCACGTCGGACGTCCCGCAGCGGCGTCACCGACCCGTCCTCGCCGACGACCGGCGAACCCGTGCGCAGGAGTCGGCACTGTGGGTGTCCGGGCTGGCGGTCGTCATCGCCCCCGCCTGGTCCGGCTTCGACCTGCTGCTCGAGCCGCAGGCCGCGCGGGCGTTCCTCGTCGTCCGGCTCGCCGGCGTCGTCCCCATGCTGGTCGTGCTCTGGGTGCTGTGGCGCCGCCCCCTGGGTCGCCGCCGGCCCGAGCTGCTGGCCTGCGCCGCGCTGGCCACCGTGCAGATCGAGGTCGCCTGGATGATCCCGCAGGTCGAGCACGTGGAGTTCTACCTGCTCGGCTTCACCCTGGCGATCTACGCCAGCGGCTGCCTGTTGGTCACCCGGCCGCTGTGGACCGGCGTGCTGGTCGCCGTGTCCTGGTCGGCGCTCGGTGTCGCCGTCCTCACCGACCCCACGTCGTTGCGGGCAGAGGACCTGCTCGCGGCCGCCATCTACCTCGCCACCGCGTCGCTCATCGGGGTGGTCGCCCACGACCAGCGGCACCGGCTGACGACCCGGGAGTCCACCGTCCGCGTCCGGCTGGAGCAGGAACGGGAGCGCACGCGGGCCCTGCTCGCCCGGCTCGACCGGCTCAGCCACGAGGACCCGCTCACCGGCCTGGCCAACCGCCGGCGGTGGGACGCCGAGCTGGCGGCGGCCTGTGCCGCGGCCCGCGGGGCCGGGACGTCGCTGGCCGTCGTCCTCGCCGACGTCGACCGCTTCAAGCAGGTCAACGACCTGCACGGCCACGGCGGTGGGGACGAGGCACTGCGCCTGATCGCCGACGCCCTCACCTCCCGGGTCCGCGCCGGGGACGTCGTGGCCCGCCTCGGCGGTGACGAGCTCGCCGTCCTCCTGCCCGGCACCGACCTCGGCCGCGCGGTGGCCCTGGCCGAGCAGCTGCGCGCCGCGGCCCTCGATCTCGACCTGCCCGGCGCCGGCCCCGGCTCGCTGACGCTGTCCCTGGGGGTGGCGGTCGCCGCCGGCGAGGACGCCGTCCCGGAGCGGCTGACGGTCGAGGCCGACGCGCACCTCTACCGCGCCAAGGCCACCCGCAACGCGGTCTGCGCCGGCCCCTGGACGCCGGCCGCTCCGGTCCCCGTCGGATGAGCGCTGCGTAGCAGATCACCCTCCGGACGGCGGCCGACCTGCGCGACCGCCGTACAGTGGCAACAGGCCCGTGAACGCAGGTCACCGCCGCTCCTCGGCGGACCGGACCGGGTCCCCCGTCGAAGGAGACAGCCGCAACGATGTCCGCCCCGATGAACGGCGCGCCGGCGCTCGACGCCGTCAACGCCGCCCTGGCCACCGTCCAGGACCCGGAGATCAACCGTCCGCTCCCCGAGCTCGGCATGGTCAAGGACGTGCAGATCGGTGCCGACGGCACGGTCCGCGTCGAGGTCTACCTGACCGTCTCCGGCTGCCCGATGCGCGAGACGATCACCAACCGCGTCACCCAGGCCGTGTCCGCCGTCCCCGGTGTCACCTCGGTGCAGGTCGGGCTGGACGTCATGAACGACGAGCAGCGCGCCGAGCTGCGCAAGACGGTGCGCGGCACCGACGCCCCCGACCCGGTCATCCCCTTCGCCCAGCCGGGCTCGCTGACCCGCGTGTACGCGGTCGCGTCCGGCAAGGGCGGCGTCGGCAAGTCCTCGGTCACGGTCAACCTGGCCGCGTCGCTGGCCAGGCGCGGCCTCGCGGTGGGTGTGGTGGACGCCGACATCTACGGCCACTCGGTGCCGCGGATGCTCGGGGTCGACGACAAGCCGACCCAGGTCGACAACATGATCATGCCGCCGCAGGCCTACGGCGTGAAGGTGATCTCGATCGGCATGTTCACCCCGGGCAACACCCCCGTGGTGTGGCGCGGGCCGATGCTGCACCGCGCGCTGCAGCAGTTCCTCGCCGACGTCTGGTGGGGCGACCTCGACGTCCTGCTGCTGGACCTGCCGCCGGGCACCGGCGACGTGGCGATCTCCATCGCCCAGCTGCTGCCCAACGCCGAGATCCTGGTGGTGACCACGCCGCAGCTGGCCGCCGCTGAGGTCGCCGAGCGGGCCGGCGCCATCGCGACCCAGACCCACCAGCAGGTGGTCGGCGTCATCGAGAACATGTCGTGGCTGGACCTGCCCGACGGCTCCCGCATGGAGGTCTTCGGCTCCGGTGGCGGCGAGACGGTCTCCGACGCGCTCACCCGCACCCTCGGTGCGCGGGTGCCGCTGCTGGGCCAGATCCCGCTGGACACCCGGGTCCGCGAGGCCGGGGACGCCGGCGCGCCGGTCGTGCTGGCCGACCCCGACTCCTCGGCGGCGCAGGCGCTGACCAGGATCGCCGACGGCCTGGCCACCCGCCAGCGCGGCCTGTCGGGCATGTCGCTGGGGCTCACCCCGGTCCGCCACTGAGCTGAACGCGCCGAGAGGCCCGGTTCCCCTCGGGGAGCCGGGCCTCTCGGCGTCTCCTGCGGTGTCCTGCCCGTCCCTGCGGGAGTGCAGCGCCGCGAGAGTGACAGCAACACCGCAGCTCCCGGCTACGTCGCGTCGGGGTCGAACGGGGGCGGGGCCGAGTGGTCGCGGGTGCGGGCCGCGGCGGCCGCCACCGTGCTCGCGGCCGTGGCGCCGCTGGCCCGCGGCGGCGCGTCGTCGTCGACGAGCAGCTGGTTCCGGATGAAGGTCCTCGGGTGGTACTGGCGCAGGTCGAGGTCGCGCAGCTTGGCGAAGTCGTCGCCCAGCGACTCGTCGACCTGGGCCCGGACGCCGGTGACCGCGGAGCGCACCTTCTTCAGCCCGGCAGCGGCCTCCTTGGCCAGGTCCGGCAGCCGGTCGGGCCCGAAGATGAACAGCGCGGCGAGCGCCAGGACGATGATCTCGCCCCAGCCGATCGAGTCGAACACGCGCTGCTCCCGTCCGTTGCACGCGCGGCCCCCGTCGCGCGTCGTCCAGCGTAGGCGGCCCGGCCCCCTCCTCGGCGTCCCCGAACTCGCGAGGTGACCCAGGAGGGTTGGCTCCGGCCCGGGTCCCGCCCTGAGCCTGCGAAGGGTGGGCAGGACGGGGTCTCAGGCCTCGTCGAGGGTCGCCTCGACCGTCGTCGAGGAGCCGCTGCGGATCAGCTCGAGGCTGATCGTCTCTCCGGGCTCGTGGGAGTCCACCGCCACGACCAGCTCCTCCGAGCTGCCGACGGGCTTGCCGTCGACGGCGATGACGACGTCCTGCTCGAGGATGCCGGCCGCGGCGGCGGCGCTGCCGGGCTCCACGTTGACCACCAGCGCACCGTCGCGGGTGCCGTCGGTGACCGAGCGGGCGTTGACGCCGAGCGAGGCGTGCACCGCGCGCCCCGTGGCGATCAGCTGCTCGGAGACGTCCCGGACGGTGTCGACCGGGATGGCGAACCCGAGGCCGACGCTGCCGCCGCCCAGTGAGGCGATGGCGGTGTTGATGCCGATGACCTCGCCGGCGGCGTTGACCAGCGCGCCGCCGGAGTTGCCGGGGTTGATCGGGGCGTCGGTCTGCACCGCGCTGATCACCGCGTTGGTGTCGCTGCCCTCACCGGCCAGCCGGACCGGCCGCTCCAGCGCGCTGACGATGCCGCTGGTGACCGTGCTGGCCAGGCCCAGCGGCGAGCCGATCGCGACCACCGGGTCGCCGACCACGACGGCGTCGGAGCTCCCGAGCGCGGCGGTCAGCAGGCCGGGCTTCTCCACCTTGAGGACGGCGAGGTCGCTGGCCGGGTCGCGGCCGACGATGCGTGCCGCCGACCCGCTGCCGTCGGAGAAGACCGCGCGGATCTCGGCGCCCTCGACGCCATCGGCGCCGGAGATGACGTGGTTGTTCGTGACGATGTAGCCGTCCTCGCCGTCGATGACGACCCCGGAGCCGGTGGCACCGGCCTCCCCGATGCGCACCTCGACCGAGACGACGGCCGGGGTCACCCGCGAGGCGATGTCGGACACCGAACCCGGTTCGCGGGCGATCCCCTCGTCGGTCTCGTTGAGCTGCGTGCCGGGCGCCAGCAGCGGTGACTCGTCGGCGGTGCGGGTCAGCCAGTAGCCGGCGGCGCCGCCGACCAGCCCGGTCAGCAGCACGGCGAGCAGGGCGAGCACCGACAGCCGGATGGACACGTCGGCCAGCCGCAGCCGGCGACGCCCCCTGTCGTCGACGACGACCGGGCCGGGCTGCTGCTCGGGCTCCTCGAACACCGCCGGGCCGGTGAGGCCGGCGGGCGCGTGCGGGTCGCGCCAGGGGTCGGAGCGGGCGTCGGACTTCCACCACGGGCCGGTGGCCGTGCGCCGGCGTCCGGGCCGCCCGCCGGGCGGCTCCTGCAGGCCGCGCTGGCCGCCCGCGGGTGGGGCGAAGGCACGCAGCACCGCCTCGGGCGGCGGGGGCGGCAGCGGACGGGGCGGTGCGACCGGGCGGTCGCCGGCGAAGCCGCCCTGCGCGGCGGCGGGCCGCCCGAAGGCGGCCTGCTGGGCGGGGCTGGGCGCGGGGGGCCGCAGCGGCGTGACCGGCGGACGGTCGGGCGGGTCGAAGCCGCCGACGCCGTCCCGGGGACGGGCGAAGGCCTCGTCGGGGGGCGCCGCCGTCGTGTCGGGGCGACCGTCCCCGCCGGTGGAACGGGAGGTGTGCGGGTCGTCGGTCAGCGGGTCCTCCCCCGACGGGGTGCCGGCACGGCTGGTCAGGGTG
>DASQNB010000417.1:0-3060 GCA_035645175.1 Geodermatophilus sp. | reverse complement strand
TGGAGCTGGGGCGGTCGCGACCTGCAGCTCGAGCTCGCCGGCCCGGACAAGCCCACCGCGATGCACGGGCTGGTCGGCTGGCAGCCGTGGACGGTGCTCGAGCAGTCCGGCGACGCGGTGACCGTCGGCACCGTCGTCGAGCCACGCTCCGGCTACCCGTTCCGGCTGGCTGCGGCCATCGACCACGCGCTCGCACCCGACCGGCTCACCGTCACGCTGCGGGTCCGCAACGTGGGCGCCGAGCCCGCCCCCTTCGGCGCCGGGTTCCACCCCTACCTGACCGTCGGCGCCCAGGACGACGGCGGCATCGCCGACGCCGAGCTCGAGCTGCCCGCCCGCACCGAGCTGGTGGTGGACGACGGCGGACTGCCGACAGGGGAGCGGCGTCCCTTCGACGGGTCGGTCGGCCGGATCGGCGACCGCGCCCTCGACACCCCGCTCACCGACCTCGACCGTGACGCCGACGGGTGGGCGCGGGTGCGGCTGCGCAGTGCGGCGCTCGGCACCGTCGAGCTGGCCGTCGACGAGCAGTGGCCGTGGCTGCAGGTCTTCACCGGTGACACCCTCAAGCCCGGGCAACGCCGGCGCAGTGTCGCGGTCGAACCGATGACCTGCCCGCCCAACGCGCTCGCCGACCACGTCGACCTCGTCGTCCTCGAGCCGGGCGCAGACTGGGCGGGGACGTGGACGCTCGGCTGGGAGGTCTGACGTGCAGGTGGACGAGTTGTGGCGCTACCCGGTCAAGTCGCTGCAGGGCGAGCGGCTGACCGGCGCCGAGGTGGGACCGGAGGGGCTGGCCGGCGACCGGCAGTGGGCGCTGTTCGACGCCGGCACCGGCCTCGGGCTGACCGCCCGGCGGGTACCCGACCTGCTGTTCCTCACCGGCCGGCTGCGCCCCGACGGCCGGGTCGAGGTGGTGCTGCCGGACGGGTCCGTCACGTCGGAGGACGCCGTGCTGTCCGACTGGCTCGGCCGGCCGGTGGCGCTGCGGGCCGCGGCGGACGCGCCGGACGAGCGCCTGTACGAGAACCCCGCCGAGGTCGGCGAGGACGACGAGTACGACTGGGACACCTTCTCCGGCGCTCGCGGCGCCTTCCACGACAGCTCCCGCATCCGCGTCTCGCTGGTCTCCGCCGGCACGCTGGGCACCTGGGACCGGCGACGGTTCCGCGCCAACGTCGTCCTCAGCGGCGAGGGCGAGGACGCGCTGGTCGGCCAGCGGGTGCAGCTGGGCTCGGCGGAACTGGACGTCGTCAAGCAGGTGGACCGCTGCGTCATGGTGACCCGCCCACAGCCCGGCGGGATCGGCCGCGACAACGGCGTCCTCCGGACCATCCACCGGCAGCGGGACGGCTACCTCGCCATCGGCGCGCTCGTCACCCGGTCGGGGACCGTGTCGGTGGGCGACGAGCTGACGGCATGAGCCGCGTGCGCACCGTGGAACTGCGGCCGGGCGAGGAGTCCATCCGGCTCGGGCAGCTGCTCAAGCTGGTGGACGCCGTCCCGACCGGGGCCCAGGTGAAGGACGTGCTGCTCACCGGCACGGTCCGGGTCAACGGCGAGCCCGAGGAGCGCCGCGGCCGGCAGGTGCGGAGGGGCGACATCGTCCAGGTGGAGGGAATGCAGGACGTACGGGTCGGTTGAAGGACCCCCTGCCCCCCACCGTCCAAGGACCCCGTCCTCCTCACCCCTCGCATGCTCGGGGTGAGCCTCGGGACGGGGCCGGCGGCGGGACCCTGCAGGGGGCCGCGTGGAACGCTGTGCCCCATGACGCGCGCGCCGTACCTGTCGTCCCGCCTGCAGGGTTTCGGGACGACGGTCTTCGCCGAGATGAGCGCGCTCGCCGTCGCCACCGGCTCGATCAACCTCGGGCAGGGCTTCCCCGACTACCCCGGACCGCCGGAGGTGCTCGACGTCGCTCGCGCGGCGATCGGCACCGCCCACGACCAGTACCCGCCGGGGCCGGGCATCCCGGAGCTGCGGCACGCGGTCGCCGAGCACGTGCAGCGCTTCGGCGGCCACGGCTACGACCCCGACACCGAGGTGCTGGTGACCGCGGGCGCCACCGAGGCGCTGACCGCCGCGCTGCTGGCGCTGCTCGAGCCCGGCGACGAGGTCGTCCTCTTCGAGCCGATGTACGACAGCTACGCGGCCGGGATCGCGATGGCCGGGGGCGTGGCCCGCCCGGTCCCCCTGCGACCGCCGGCGGACGGCAGCGGGCCGTGGACCTTCGACGCAGCCGAGCTGCGCGCGGCGGTCACCCCGCGGGCCCGGCTGCTGCTGCTCAACACGCCGCACAACCCCACCGGCAAGGTCTTCACCCGGGCCGAGCTGGGCGTCCTGGCGGCCCTGGCGATGGAGCACGAGCTGCTGGTGCTCGCCGACGAGGTGTACGAGCACCTGGTCTTCACCGGCGCCCGGCACGCCTCCCTGGCCACGGTGCCGGGCATGCGCGAGCGCATCCTCGTGGTGGGCAGCGCGGGCAAGACGTTCAACGTGACCGGCTGGAAGGTCGGCTGGATCTGCGGGCCGGCGCCGCTGGTGTCCGCCGTCCGCACGGCGAAGCAGTTCCTCACCTACGTCAACGGCGGGCCGTTCCAGCCGGCGGTCGCGGCGGGGCTGCGGCTGCCCGACGAGTACTTCGCGGGTATCGCCCGCGACCTGGAGCACCGCCGCGACGTCCTGGTGGAGGGTCTGACCGCCGCGGGTCTGCCGGTGGTCTGCCCGGAGGCGACGTACTTCGCCACGGTCGACGTCCGGCCGGTGCAGCCCGACGGCGACGGCCTGGCCTTCTGCCGGTCGCTGCCCGAGCGCGCGGGCGTGGTCGCCGTCCCGACCGTGGTCTTCTACTCCGCGCAGGACGCGCACCTGGGCCGGCACCTGGTGCGCTTCGCGTTCTGCAAGGGCGACGCGGTGCTCGCCGAGGCGGTCGATCGACTGGGGAGGATGCGCTGATGCGGTTCGGGGTGGTCCAGCACGACATCGTCTGGGAGGACCGGGCGGCCAACTACGCCCGGCTGGCGCCACTGGTGGCCCGCGCGGCCGGCGCCGGGGCGGAGT
>DASQNB010000416.1:0-4662 GCA_035645175.1 Geodermatophilus sp. | reverse complement strand
GCCGCGTCGCCCGCACCCGTCGGCGGCGTCATGCCGCGGGCCTGGTCGCGGCGGTTCTTGGCCAGGCTGGCCACCGTCGTCACCAGCAGGGTCACCAGGATGACCGCCAGGGACACCCCCGTCGACACCTCGGGGATCGCGGTCACGTGCTCACCGCCGTTGATGAACGGCAGCTCGTTCTCGTGCAGCGCGTGGATGAGCAGCTTGACGCCGATGAAGCCCAGGATGATCGCCAGCCCGTAGGACAGGTAGACCAGCCGGTCGAGCAGGCCGTCGATGAGGAAGAACAGCTGCCGCAGGCCCAGCAGGGCGAAGGCGTTGGCGGTGAAGACCAGGTAGGTCTCCTCGGTCAGCCCGAAGATCGCCGGGATGGAGTCGACGGCGAAGAGGATGTCCGCGCTCGCGATGGCGACGAGCGCGATGGCCAGCGGGGTGATGTGCCGCTTGCCGTTCAGCGTGGTGACCATCTTGTCGGAGTGGTACTCGTCGGTGGTCGGGAGCGCCCGGCGGGCCAGCCGCAGCGCGAAGTTCTCCTTGAACTCCTCGTCGTGCGAGTGACCGCCGCTGCGGGCCTGCGCTACGGCGGTCCAGATGAGGAAGCCGCCGAAGATGTAGAAGATCCAGCTGAACTGCTCGATCGCGGCGGCGCCGACGAAGATGAACAGCGTCCGCAGCACCAGCGCGAACGCGATGCCGAACAGCAGCACCTTCTGCTGCAGCTCCCGCGGGACCGCGAAGCTGGCCATGATCAGCACGAAGACGAAGAGGTTGTCCACCGAGAGGCTCTTCTCGGTGACGTAACCGGCGAAGTACTCGCCGGCGTACTGGCCACCGGCGAACCACAGCACCAGCAGGCCGAACACGACCGCGATGCCGATGTAGACCGCCGACCAGGTGGCCGACTCACGCAGGGATGGTGCGTGCGGCGTGCGCACGTGGCCGACGAAGTCGAACACGAGCATCCCGACGATCGCTCCGATCGTCAGCGCCCACACCCAGAAGGGCACGTCCAAGGCAGGTACCTCCGGTGACTCGGCGGCGCGCACGGCGCCGCGATGTCGGACCTGAGGTCTCTCCCGCCCCCTCGCAGCTGAGGTGACCGGCGGCACCGGGGGTCATCGGGACCCCGTATTGACGACACCGCCGCGCGGGGATACTCCCCTCCACGAACACGTGAACCGCGAACGCCGACCCACCCCTGCGGGGGGCCGCCATCGAGCGGTTACTCCCCCACAGACGCCACCGGGATGCCGGGTGTTCCCCGGATGAGAACAAATTCATCTCGGCGTGACCCGGGCCACGCCGAGCCGCCCCGTCCCGGGCGGAGTCTGCGCTGAGTCGTTCACACCTTCTTCCGGGCCGCCGCGACGGATGAGGATCCCGGTGCGCCCGGCGAGCTCCTTCACTGCGGTGGACCCACCGCGGTGAAGGCACCGCCGAGGGGCGCCGGGCCCCGGCGAACGCGAGAGGCCCAGAACTGAGCTCGTTCTGGGCCTCTCGCGTTCAGCGCTGGGGTGCACGGGCGGCCGGCCCCTCTGCAGGGTCCCCGGCCCTCTCCTGGCGCTCCCCGAGCCTGCGAGGGGCTCGGTAGAGGGTCCTTCTGGCGGGGGCAGGGGGTCCTTGTTCAGGCGTGTGCGGCGTCGAGCTGGCGCAGCTCCTTCTTCAGCTCGGTGAGCTCGTCGCGCAGCCGGGCGGCGACCTCGAACTGCAGCTCCCGGGCGGCGGCCAGCATCTGGTCGTTCATCTGGGTGATGAGGTCGGCCAGCTCGGCCCGCGGCAGCCCCTGGGTGTCGATCCCGCCGGCCTTGGCGGCCTTCTTCGACGACAGCCCGGGCACCGGCGCCTTGCCGCGGGACTGCTGCCGGCCCGACCCCCCGAGCAGCTCGGTGGACGCCTCGGCGTCCTCGGCCGCGCGGTAGATGCCGTCGAGGATGTCGACGATCTTCTTGCGCAGCGGCTGTGGGTCGATCCCGTGCTCGGTGTTGTAGGTGATCTGCTTGTCGCGGCGCCGGTTGGTCTCCTCGATCGCCGTCGCCATCGACGGGGTGATCGTGTCCGCGTACATGTGCACCTGGCCGGAGACGTTGCGCGCGGCCCGGCCGATGGTCTGGATCAGCGACGTGCCCGAGCGGAGGAAGCCCTCCTTGTCGGCGTCGAGGATCGCCACCAGGGAGACCTCGGGCAGGTCCAGGCCCTCGCGCAGGAGGTTGATGCCGACCAGGACGTCGTACTCGCCCTGCCGCAGCTCGCGCAGCAGCTCCACCCGGCGCAGGGTGTCGACCTCGGAGTGCAGGTAGCGGACCTTGATGCCGAGCTCGAGCAGGTAGTCGGTGAGGTCCTCGGACATCTTCTTGGTCAGCGTGGTGACCAGGACCCGCTCGTTCTTCTCGGTGCGCAGCCGGATCTCGTGCACCAGGTCGTCGATCTGGCCCTTGGTCGGCTTGACCACGACCTCCGGGTCGACCAGGCCGGTCGGGCGGATCACCTGCTCGACCACGTCACCCTGGACCCGGCCCAGCTCGTAGGGCCCCGGGGTCGCCGACAGGTAGACGGTCTGGCCGATCCGGTCGGTGAACTCCTCCCAGCGCAGCGGCCGGTTGTCCATCGCCGAGGGCAGCCGGAAGCCGTGCTCCACGAGCGTGCGCTTGCGGCTCATGTCGCCCTCGTACATGCCGCCGATCTGCGGCACGGTCACGTGCGACTCGTCGATGACGAGGAGGAAGTCGTCGGGGAAGTAGTCGATGAGACAGGCGCCGGCGCTGCCGGGCGCCCGCCCGTCGATGTGCCGCGAGTAGTTCTCGATGCCGGAGCAGAAGCCGACCTGGCGCATCATCTCGATGTCGTAGGTGGTGCGCATGCGCAGCCGCTGGGCCTCCAGCAGCTTGCCCTGGCGCTCTAGCTCGCCCAGCCGCTGCTCCAGCTCGGCCTCGATCGAGCCGATCGCCCGCTCCATCCGCTCGGGACCGGCGACGTAGTGGGTGGCCGGGAAGACGAACAGCTCGTCGACCTCCCGGACCACCTCACCGGTGAGCGGGTGCAGGTAGTACAGCCGCTCGACCTCGTCGCCGAACATCTCGATCCGGCAGGCCAGCTCCTCGTAGACCGGGAAGACCTCGATGGTGTCGCCGCGCACCCGGAAGGTGCCCCGGGTGAACGACAGGTCGTTGCGGGTGTACTGCTCGGTGACCAGCGTGCGCAGCAGCTCGTCGCGGTCGCGCTCCTCGCCCACCTTGATCTTCAGCGCCCGCTCGACGTACTCCTCCGGCGTCCCGAGGCCGTAGATGCAGGAGACCGTGGAGACCACCACGACGTCGCGCCGGGTGAGCAGGCTGTTGGTCGCCGAGTGCCGCAGCCGCTCCACCTCCTCGTTGATCGAGGAGTCCTTCTCGATGTAGGTGTCGGTCTGCGGGACGTAGGCCTCGGGCTGGTAGTAGTCGTAGTACGAGACGAAGTACTCGACCGCGGCGTCGGGCAGCAGCTCCCGGAACTCGTTGGCCAGCTGCGCGGCCAGCGTCTTGTTCGGGGCCATCACCAGCGTGGGGCGCTGCGCCTGCTCGATCAGCCACGCGGTGGTCGCCGACTTGCCGGTGCCCGTGGCGCCCAGCAGCACGGTGTCGGTCGCGCCGGAGTCGACGCGTTCGGCCAGCGCCTTGATCGCGGCCGGCTGGTCGCCCGAGGGCTGGTACTCGCTAACGACGCGGAAACGCCCGCGGGTGGGCCGGATGTCGGTGGTCGCGCGCACGGGGACGACGGTACGACCCGCCAGTGACACGGACGGCGTCCGTGAGCCGCCCGGGCACCGAGGGACGGGCGGGACGCCGGGACCGGCAGCCGGTGCTTGCACGTGCCGGGGTGGCCGCCTAGCGTCCCCGGTCGCAGGAGCGGTTCCCGCCTGGGCCAGCGCCACCCGGGGGCTCCCAGCCCGGACGAGGTCGGTCCCGGCGGCACCGCCCCGCCCTGCGCACGACGCCCCCCGCGGAGACCTCCGCGGGGGGCGTCGTCGTCGGTGGACCCGGCGCGGTGAGCGACGTCTCGGACTCCCGTGGCCGACCGAGGGTTGGACCCCTGCGCGCCCGGGCACGCAGGGCCGGAACACCACGCGCACCGACCTCTCCGCCGACGGCCCGCGGCGGGGAGGCCACCGCCCCCGGCGTCCGGTGGGCGCCAGCACAGGAGGACCCCGTTCATGACCCAGGTGTGGCCTGGTACCGCCTACCCCCTCGGCGCGACGTTCGACGGCACCGGCACGAACTTCGCGATCTTCAGCGAGGTGGCCGAGAGGGTCGAGCTGTGCCTGTTCGACGACGACGGCACCGAGACGCGCATCCGGCTCCCCGAGATGGACGGCTACGTGTGGCACGCCTTCCTGCCCGGCATCCAGCCCGGTCAGCGCTACGGCTACCGCGTGCACGGTCCCTACGACCCGTTCCAGGGGCTGCGCTGCAACCCCAACAAGCTCCTGCTGGACCCGTACGCCAAGGCCATCGACGGCCAGATCGACTGGGACCCGTCGGTCTTCGGCTACGACTTCGAGTCCAAGGAGCGCAACGACGAGGACTCGGCCGCGCACATGCCGAAGTCCGTCGTCGTCAACCCGTACTTCGACTGGGGCGTGGACCGCCCGCCGCGGACGCCGTACCACAAGACCGTCATCTACGAGGC
>DASQNB010000415.1:0-6261 GCA_035645175.1 Geodermatophilus sp. | reverse complement strand
CGGCCAGATGACGGACCAGCCGCTGGTGAGTCCCGTCGCCGCGGCGGCCGACGATGAATGCCCAAGGTTGGGAGTTGCCGGCCGACGGCGCCCATCGAGCCGCCTCCAGCAGAAGCTCGACGTCGGGGGGAACGGCCTCGTGGGACAAGTCGAACGTCGTCGGACTCCACCGGCGGGACAGCAGCGGATGAAGTCCTGGCGACCTCAGTTCCTCTCGCATCGTCTCAGCGTGGCATGGCCCTACTCACCGACAGGACCAGGCGGGTCCACGGGTGCGCACCAACCGGGGTCACTGCCATCCCGCGACAGGAACCCGCTACGGGGACGTCCGGGCGGTCCCAGGAGTCGGCGCGCCGGCGTCTCGCAGCGGATCCCATGCGGGAACCCTGTCGAGCCCCTCGTCAGCCGTGTTGCCCTGTCATGAGGAGTGCGTCGATCGTGCGCGACGTCGTGCCGGGCGCTGACCCGGATCCGCCCCCGCCGCACGGTCCGGTCATCGAGCTGATCCGGCGCGGGCAGGCCGAGGGCGTCTTCGATGCCGGCGTCTCGGCCGAGTAGATCCAGCAGACGCTGTAGGGCTCGGCCTACACCACCTTCGAGCAGGTCCAGCGCGGCGCCCCGGTCCCGTTCGACGTGGTCGCGACCGTGACGCGAACCCCGGATCGCGGTATCGCCACCCGCCGGTCCCGGGAGTCCCCCGCCGCGGACCGGCCGTGACGGACGGACGATGGACCGTCGACTTCCGGCTCGGCCCGGCCTGCCCCCTCACCCGGAACACCGCCGGATGGATCGTCAGCGTCGCGCGACAGCTCCCCGTCGACGTGCGGTGGCGAGTGATGAGCCTTTCGGTGCTCAACGAGCACCGCGACGAGGACCGCGAGGGCGACGCCGGATACCTGCAGATCCCCGCGCGGGTCGCCACCGCAGTCCAGGTGACCCACGGGCAGGCCGCTCCCGGCGCCTTCAACGACGCCCTCTGGACCGATGCCGACGGCACGCACCAGGAGTGCATCGGTGACATCGCCGCCGCCCTGGTTCGTTGCGGCCTGCCTCATGCGCTGGCCGGCATCGGCCACACCACCGACTACGACAGCGCCCTCCGGCGATCCCAGCGGGACGGCGTCGGGCCGCTGAGCGGCTGAAGCTCCCGCGTCAGGAGTTGGGCGCCGCTCCACCGGGCCGGATGGGGGTGTTCTGGCCCGCGGCCAGCCACCAGTTCCCGTCCCGGTGCACCAGCACGTAGAGGGCCATCTCGGAGAACGGGTGGGTGTCGTCGGCCAGCGGGGGCAGGGGCTCGCCGGCGGCGTCCAGGGTCCGGCGGGCCACGTGGGCGAGGACGACGTCCTCGGTGGGCGCCACGACGCTGATGACCTCGTAGCGGGACGCCGGTCCGCCGGCTCGGGCGGCCTGCAGGCGCTGATGGATGGCGTGCAGCGGCTCGAAGCCGCGCACGACCGCGCCGAAGGGGCCGCCCCAGGCAACGTCGACGGCGAAGTGGCGGTTGTAGACGACGGCGTCGTGCTCGTCGATGCCCTGCTGCAGCTCGGCGACGAACCGGGCGGCGACGGCGACGGCCTCGTCGTCCGCACCGGGGGTGGAGAGCGTGGGACGGAGGTCGGTCACGGGTGCTCCTCAGCGCTGGTAGGGGCGTTCACGACGGGCGGTGCGCAGCGTCTCGGCCCACCAGTGGAGCTCGGCCAGCGCCGTGTCGAACGCGCCGTCGACCCCGGGTGGTGCCATGAAGCGGCCGTCGGAGACGTCGTCCCAGGGGGCGCGCAGGCCCACGACGCGACGGGTGGTGACCACGTGCAGCTCGGCGAAGACGCCGCGCAGGTGTTCGGTGGCCAGCAGTCCGCCCTGGACGCCGTAGGACAAGACCGTGGCGGGCTTGAACGCCCACTCGTCGTAGTGCCAGTCGATGGCCCGCTTCAGGCTGCCGGGGTAGCTGTGGTTGTACTCGGGCGTGACGACGACGAAGGCGTCGGCGTGCTCGATGCGGTCGGCGATCTCCGAGCGGGGGCCGCCGCCGGGCTGCAGCAGCTCGTCGTCGGGCAGCCGGTGCTCGGCCAGGTCGATGAGGTCGGCCGCGGCCCCGGTGACCTCGATCCGGTCGGCGGCCCAGCCGGCCAGCGTCCGGCTCAGGCGCTCCCCGCGGACGCTGCCAGTGAGCACGGCGACGCGGAGGGGACTGTCGTGATCGATGGCCGGGCCGGTGGACGGATCTGCCTGTGTCGAGGTGGTCATGCGGCCACGCTCCACCTTGAACATTGGTTGAAGTCAAACCGACGCCGGACGACGATGGGGTCGTGACGATCACAGCTCCCGACCCGACCGGCCTCACCCTGACCGTCAGCGACGTCGCGGCGGCCAGCCGTGTCGCGCCCTCGGCCGTCCGCTTCTACGAGAAGCACGGGCTCGTCACGGCCCACCGGACGGCGGGAGGCCAGCGGCGCTTCGACGAGAACGCGGCCTGCCGGATCAAGGTGGCGAAGGTGGCCCAGCGGGTCGGCCTGACGGTGCGGGAGATCGCCGGCGTCTTCAGCACTCTGCCGGCCGACCCCCAGCCTGAGGACTGGCACCGGATCGCCGTGGTCCTGGTGGAGGAGGCCGAGGCGCGCACCGCCGCCCTGCGGGCCTACCTCGACGAGCTCCGCTCCGGCTCCCAGCTCTGCGAGATCGACGCCGGCGTCCAGCGCTGACGGCAGGACGTCGAGCCCGGCGCACGCATCGAGGGGGCACACCCCGGTCGTCCCGACTCGGGCGAGGATGGAGCGAGCGGACTCGGGTGTCGATCGGGTCGGCGCGCGAGAACTGCCGGGCAGCTGTGTGCTCGGTCCCCGGTGTCGGCGGGCCGTGATGGAGTGGCCCCGTGACGTGGGAGACGCACCCGGTGACACCGGACCGCTTCGAGGACTTCGCTGACGTCATCAACCGCAGCCGCCGCCCCGACCACTGCTGGTGTCTGTCCCACCGGCTGCGGGCTGGCGAGATCGAGGGGCTCGGCGGCGGGAACCGCGAGCAGGCCATGCGGCGCCTGTGCGAGCGTGATCACCCACCGGGGGTGGTGACCTACCGGGACGGCGAGCCGGTCGGATGGTGCAACATCGGTCCCCGCACCGAGATCACGCGTCTGGCCGGCTCGCGTCTCATCCGGCCCATCGACGACCTGCCGGTGTGGAGCATCGTGTGCGTCGTGGTCCGCTCAGGCCACCGTCGACAGGGCGTGACGGCACCACTGCTCGAAGGTGCGGTTGCCTATGCCGCCGCGCACGGCGCGCCCGCGGTCGAGGCGTATCCGGTCGACCCTCCGGGTCGGATGGATCTGACCATGGCGTTCGTGGGAACCAGGGCGATGTTCGAACGAGCCGGGTTTCGGGTCGTCGGCACCACCGATGCGGTGGCGAGCGGGATGCCGCGTCTGATCATGCGCCGAGACCTGCCCTGAGCTGTCACTCCCGACAGGTCACAACTCCCCCAACGATCTTGAGGCGACTCTGAGCCCCGACCAGCACAATCGCAACTAGAGGCCGATGGACGAGGGCCAACTTCCGCATCGCGGGTGTCTCAGAGTGGGCCGGTATGGAACACGCGCTTCACGGTTGAGCCACCGACGCCCCGCAGCCCTGTCCCGCGAGGCGAACCCCAGGTTCTTGCGGTGGTCGCTGCCTCCGTTGCAGCTCGGCCGCGGCGACGCACGCGTACATGAGGCCGTGGGTGACGAGGCTGTGGGTGACGGGGCGACGCCGGAGTGGTGGTGGATGTCAGCGTTGCCGGCGCTGAGCAGCGCGACGCCGAGGCCGTTGGTGATGCCTCGAAGGTCTCCTCGCCGGTGGTGACGGTGCCGCCGATCCGCGGCGGCCGGGCCGCCGCGGGAGTCGCGGGCGAGCCAGAAGTCCCTCAGCGGGCCGGCGTTCTCAGAACCGGTGATGCGGGCTCGGGTGGGGTCCAGCCCATCGCGGCATGGGACCCGCGCGTGATGGCGCTGGCCGGGGTCAGGCGCATGAAGTTGTTCCGCAGGGTCTGGCGCCAGCCGCCGCCGAGGTGGGATCCGAAGCGGCCCGATGCAACCGAGGCCCGGGCCAGGGCGCGGCATCGGGGCCTGCGGGCGGCGTCGAAACCGTCCAGGGCGGGGGCCAGCCGCCCGCCTGTTGCGACGGGGGCGCCGACAAGGAGGCCCACGCAGAGGCCGTCCTCCAGCGCTGTCGCGGCTCCTTGTCCCATCGTCGGGAGGGTGCCGTGGGCGGCGTCGCCGACCATGACGACCCGCCCGGTCGTGTAGCGCGGCAGCCCGCCGGAAAGATGGTGCACGTCGTGCCGCAGGACCGCCTCGGGCGGCGTCGCGGCCATCACCTCCTGCACCGGGCTCGCCCAGCCCGCGAACCGCTCCCTGGCCGCACCGAGTTCGTCGGCGATCACCGTGCGCTCGGGCATGGCGACGTACCCATACCAGTACGTCTCGTCATCGGCGACGCGCACGATGCCGAACTCCGCGTGCGGGCCCCAGTACTGCTGCAGCGCCGTGTACCCGTGGGCCCCGGGCGCGATGCCGCGCCAGCTCGAGTACCCGCTGTAGACCGGGCGGCTCGCCGGGAACAGCACCGCGCGCATGGCACTGCGCATGCCGTCGGCGCCGACGACGATGTCCGCCTCCCGTCCCTCGACAACGGCGGGTGCCCCCTCCGGCTCGCCCGGGTCCACGGTGGCCACGGGGGTGCCGGTGACGATCCCGACGCCGCAGGCCAGGGCCCGTTGGTGCAGCGCGGCGTGCAGACGGCGGCGGTGCACTCCGATGAGCCCCATCGACTGGCGCATGACGGGGGTGTCCGGGAGGGCGAGGATCGGCCGGCCCTCCAGGTCCCAGATGCCGCCCGCCCAGGTCGGGTACCCGAGCGCGGCGACGTCGTCGTCCCCGAAGCCGAGCCCGCGGAACGCGGCCACGGCGTTAGGGGTCATGGCGAGGCCTGCCCCGACCTCACCGAGCTCCGGCGACCGCTCCAGCACCGTGACCTGCCACCCGGTCCGTGCAAGTGAGATGGCCGAGGCCAGGCCTGCGATACCGGCCCCGACGACAACCGCAGCGTGTCCCATCCGCCCTCTCCGATACCAGTACGTCCGTTGTAGTACAGATAGTGCCATACTAGGTGGTCATGCCAAGGAGGAACCCGGCCCGCCGGGCCGCGCTTGCCGACGCGGCGATCGGCCTGCTGGCCGCCGAGGGCATCCACGGCCTGACCCACCGCGCGGTCGAGGGTGCGGCCGGTCTGCCGACGGGAACAGCGGCGAACTACTTCCGCAGCCGGGAGGAGTTGCTGGTCGCTGCGGCCGAACGAGCGGTGTCCCTGCACCTGGAGGACATGAAGCGGATCGACCGTGCGGTGGACGTCAGCTCGTCGCCCAGCCCCCTGGCCGAGCTCATCGCCGTCTCGCTCCAGGAAGCCGTCACCGCGTCACGCGAGCGCTACCTCGCGATCTTCGAGCTCCAGCTCGAGGCCCGGCGACGTCCCGCGCTCGCCGCTACGCTCGCACGCCTCGGCTCGGTGGCGAGCGCGATCACTGCTGACGAGCACCGCACGCTCGGGCTGAGCGTCTCACCAGAGGCGATCCCCACCCTCGTGACGCTCTATGGGGGAGTGCTGTTCACGCTCGTCACGGGACCTGGCGGCGTCGAGCGCGACGCCATCCGCCAGCTCGCCCACGCCATCGTCCATGGCACCGTCGACGCAAACGCTCGTGAACCTTGAACCCTCTGGCCTCGAACAGAGCAGCTCCGTCCTGACCAAACACTCCCGCACCTCGACCACGTAGGCCCACGCCCCCCCGCCCTCCGCCCACGACCGAGCCGGTAGCCGACCCCTGACCACGACGCCCGCCATCACGGATGCAACACGCCAGAGGTCGTGGGGATCTCGGGCGAGCGAGCCCGCTCCTGCTCGGAGGGGCCATCGGCTGTCGTCGCACGGTTGCCCTTGATCGCGATCGCAGGTGTGTCGTCTCCGGCGTCTACTCGCCGCTGTGGGCGACGACGCGCTTGCCTAGGTACCCGATGCCGATCGCGTGCGCCCTTCGCGTTGCGCTGTCGGCGACGTTCTTCGTGCACGCGTCGCGAGCCGGTCCCCGGCATTGCCACTCCCGCGGCGCGTTCTCGTGCCGGGGTGCTCGGAGGTGTCACAGCCGGGGCTGCCGTCTTGTCTTATCGGGTGCCGGCGATCCTCGACCAAGGAGCTGATCATGAGGGTGTTCGTCGCAGGGGCGACGGGAGCG
>DASQNB010000414.1:0-6241 GCA_035645175.1 Geodermatophilus sp. | reverse complement strand
CAAGGGGCCCGGTTTCGGTATGTCGGTGTCGCACTCGCACCGCCGCACGCCGCGCCGTTGGAACCCGAACATCCAGTCCGTGCGGGCGCTCGTCGCCCCGGGCAACCGTCGCCGCATCAACGCCTGCACCTCGTGCATCCGCGCGGGCAAGGTCGTGCGCGCCTGAAGAAGGGCCCCTCCAGGGCCTCCCCACCCCTCGCACGCTCGGGGCGGGACCCGGGACGGGGCCGATCGCCACACGGAGCCCGGAGGTCCTCGGACCCCCGGGCTCCGTCGCGTCTGTGGGCTGCTGGCCCCGTGCGAGATCGCTGCTCCCGCACGGTTGAGTGCCCGCAGGCGCGCGAGATCGGCGATCTCGCCGGGTGTGGGCTCAGCCGACGCCGCGGGCGCGGGCGGCCTCCACCACGAGGTCGACCACGGTCTGCAGCGGTAGCGCGGTGCTGTCGACCACCAGGTGGTAGTTGCTCGGGGCGGCCGCGTCGACGCGGTAGGACCGCCGGACGTAGCCCTCCCGCGCGGCGTCGTTGGCGCGCATCTCCCGCCGGACCTCGGCGCGCGGGCGGCCGCTGCGGGCCACGGCGGCGTCCAGCCGCCGCGCCTCGGGGCCGTCGAGACGGACGTGCAGCGCGTCGGGGCGGTCGCCGAGGACGAGCGCGGCGGCCCGGCCCAGGATGACGCCGCCCGGCCCGTCCGCGATCTCGCGCACCACCCGCTCGGTCTGCAGGCGGAAGGTCCGCTCGTCGAGCTGCTCGGTCAGGGGGACCACGCCGCCCATCGGGTCGGGCATCGTGCCCAGCGAGGCGACGATGCGCCACAGCCCGCGCGCGACGGTCTCGTCGTTCGCCTCCGCCTCGGCCACCGGGATGCCGAGCCGGCCGGCCACCTGGGCCGGGATGGCGCGGTCGTGGAAGACCATCCCCAGCCGCGCCGCCACCGCCGGCCCGACCTCCGCGCCCCCGGCGCCGTAGGAGGCCGAGATGGTCACCACGCCCACACCCGTCACCGTCCCTCCCTCAGCTGCCTGCCCAGGAACACCGCGCCGGGTGCGTCGGCGTACACGCCGTACCCGGGCACCGGTGTGTAGCCCAGAGCGGCGTACAGCGCCAGTGCCTCGGGCTGCTCGGACCCGGAGTTGAGCACCACCGACCGGTGCCCGGCCGCGGCCGCGCCGTCCTCGAGCTCGGCCATGAGCAGCTGTGCCAGGCCCTGCCGCCGGAACTCCGGCTCCACGTACACCCGCTTGACCTCGGCGACGCCGGGCCCGTGCACCCGCCAGGCGCCGCACCCGGCCGGGACGCCGGCCACCTCGGCGACGAGGAACAGCCCCACCGGCGGGACGAACTCGGCCGGGTCGACGGCCGCCTCGTCGGGACCGCCGTAGCGGGTCACGTACTCCTGCTGCACGCGGCCGACCAGCTCGCGGGCGAGCGGGTCGTCGTAGGGCACCGCCCGCAGCGCGACCGGCCGCCCGTCGGCCAGCCGGGGCTCAGCGGAAGTGGGCATGCCCGGTCCCCTCCGCGCCGACGGCCGCGGCGACGGCCTCGGCCGGCTCCCCGTCGACCTGCACGTCGGGGTCCCCGGCGTGCACCGCGCCGATCGGCGCCCAGCCCTCCGGCAGGTCGGCGCCGGCGGGGAAGGTGGCCAGCAGGGCGTGGTCCTCCCCGCCGGTGAGCACCCACGCCATCGGGTCGCCGCCGAGGGCGGCGGCCACCTGCTGCAGCGGCCCGGGCGGCTCCAGGGTGGCCCGCACCAGCGCGGCCCGGTCGACCTCGACCAGCACGCCGCTCTCCTCCGCCAGGTGCCCGGCGTCGGCGAGCAGGCCGTCGCTGACGTCGCACATCGACGTCGCCCCGGCATCGGCCGCGGCCGGTCCGGCTGCGTACGGCGGCGCCGGACGGCGGTGCGCGGCCACCGCCGCGGCCGGGCTGGTGAACCCGCGCCGCAGCACGGCCAGGCCGCACGCCGACCAGCCCAGCCGCCCGGACAGGGCCAGCACGTCGCCGGGCCGGGCGCCCGAGCGCAGCACCGGGGCCCGCCCGCCCAGGTCGCCCAGCGCGGTCACCGACAGGACGACGGCCCCGCTGTCCGGTGCCGCCGACACCGTGTCGCCGCCGACGACTGCCGCTCCCTGCGGCGCGCACTCGGCGGCCAGGCCGGCGGCCACGCCCTCCAGCCAGGTGGTCGGGGTGTCCGGCGGGCAGGCCAGCCCGACCAGCAGCGCGGTCGTCACCCCGCCCATCGCGGCGACGTCGGCCAGGTTCGCCGCCGCCGCCTTGTGCCCGACGTCCTCGGCCGAGGACCAGTCGCGCCGGAAGTGCCGCCCCTCGACCAGGACGTCGGTGGTGGCGACCACGCGGCCGTCGGGGGCACGCAGCACGGCCGCGTCGTCACCGGGCCCGACCTCGGCGACCCGGGCGACACCGGAGCGCGCCAGCACGCGGGCGATCACGCCGAACTCCCCGACGACCCGCACGCTGTCGGCGGGGTCGGTCCGCGGGACCAGCGGCCGGGGACGAGTCACCGGCTCCTCCAGCCTGCTGAGGTAGGTTGCCCAACTGTCCGCCAACCGGCGCGGACGCCGCACCCGCAGCGCCGCCCGAGGAAAGGTCTCCCGTGGTCCACGCCTACATCCTCATCCAGACCGAAGTCGGCAAGGCCGCCCAGGTCGCGTCGACGATCAGCGAGATCGCGGGTGTGACCAAGGCGGAGGACGTCACGGGTCCCTACGACGTGATCGTGCGGGCCGAGGCCGAGACCGTCGACGAGCTCGGCCGGCTGGTCGTCGCCCGCGTGCAGTCGGTCGACGGCATCACCCGGACGCTGACCTGCCCCGTCGTCAACATCTGAGCGCCCTGACCGACAACGACCCGGGCTCCGGGGAGCAGCCGCGGCGGTCCCGACCGGACGACCCGCTGCGGCGCGTGGCACTGGTCGTCACCGCCGTCGTCCTTCCGCTGGTCGTCGTGCTGCTGGTGCTCAACCGCCTCCTCGGTGGGGGCGACGACGTCGCCGACCGGTCCGACGACGCGGTCGCCGACGTGGAGGGCACCCCCGTGCCGGAGCGGGCCGACCTGCCCCCGCTGTCGGTGGAGGTGCCGCCGGTGAGCCCGGAGGCCGACGCCTCCTGCCCGGCCCTCATGGAGCAGCTGCCGCTGGAGCTGGCCGGCGAGCCCTCCCGCCCGGTCGACTCCGACACCCCCTACGCCTACGCCTGGGGTGAGCCGCCGGTCGTGCTCGTCTGCGGCGTCGAGCGGCCCGCCGCGCTGGTGCCGACGTCCCCGCTGATCCAGATCAGCGGCGTCAACTGGCTGGTCGACACCACCGACCCCGACCGGATCGTCTGGACCGCCGTCGACCGGCCGGTCTACGTGCAGGTCACCGTCTCCGCCGACACCGACAGCGCGCCGGTCACCGCGCTCGGCCCGGTGATCAACGACACCCTCCCGCTGCAGCCCATCGACGCCGGCGACTGAGTAAGGGCCCTCTGCTCCCCACCGCTCGCAGGCTCGCGGCGGGACCCTGCAGAGGGCCAGCGGGACCCGGGACGGGCCGCGGCGCTCGTCAGGCCGGCAGGCGGTTCAGCTGGGCGGTCATGACCGCCTGCGCCTCCCCGGTGGCCGCCTCCACCGACCCCGCCACCGCGGTGACCGCCACGCTGAACACCCCGTGGGCGCACCAGGTGAACGCCGCGGGCGAGGCCACACCGGCCGCGGGGGCACCGGCGGCCAGCACGAGCAGCCGGCAGCCGGGGGGCAGGTCCGGCGGGTCCTCGCGCAGCTCGCCGCCGTAGACCCCCGCGTCGTGCGCGGCGACGTCCCCGGTGAACGCCGCGGCGCCCTCTGGGGTCTCGAGCTGGTGGGTGAAGACGGCGGTCAGCGGGCCCGACCCGGACCCCCAGTAGCGCTCCCAGCCGAAGCGGTAGCCGTAGTCGTCGAGCACCTCCCGCTCGCGGGCGGCGTCCTCGGCGTAGCCGGCGACGTCTCCGACCGACTTCGCCCCCGCCGGCGGCGAGAGGTGGTCGTCGGGCACCCGCGGCAGGCCCGAGGGCACGGCGGGGACCACCAGCTCCTCGAGCTCCCCGGGAGCGTCCGGCGTCGCCGCGGCGGGCGCGGCGGGCGCACCGCCGTCCGGCGGGGTCGTGCAGCCCGCCAGCAGGGCCAGCAGCAGCGCCGGCCCGCCGTGCCGGAGGACCGCCGGCAGGGTCACGCCCGGGTGCCGTCCCGCATCGGGGTGGAGTCGGTCCCCCCCGCTACCCCGGCGTCGGCCAGCGCGACCTCGACCAGCCGGTGCACCAGCGCGGCGAAGTCGACGCCGGAGGCCGCCCACATCCGCGGGTACATCGAGATCGGCGTGAACCCCGGCATGGTGTTCACCTCGTTGACCACCAGCCGCTCGGTACCGTCCGGGCCGGCGCCGAGGAAGAAGTCGACCCGCGCCAGGCCGCGGCAGTCGAGGGCCAGGTAGGCCCGGCACGCCGCCTCCTGCACCGCCCGGGTCTGCTCGGAGGTGAGGTCGGCCGGGACGTCGAAGTCGACGGCGTCGTCGAGGTACTTGGCGGCGAAGTCGTACCACTCGGTGCCCGGCCGCAGCCGGATCTCGGCCGGCAGGCTGGCCTCCGGGCGGCCGTCGGGCCGCGCGAGCACGCCGCACTCGACCTCCCGGCCCGGGACGGCGGCCTCGACGATCACCTTCGGGTCGACCGCGGCCGCCGTCGCGACGGCCTCGGGGAACTGCGCCCAGTGGGTGACCTTGGTGATCCCGATGCTGGACCCGGCGCGGCACGGCTTGACGAACACCGGCAGCCCCAGCCGCTCGCGAGCCGCGGCGTCCAGCACGCCGGGGTCGGCCGACACCGTGCCGGAGGCGTCCCGGAGGACCACGTGGTCGCCCTGCGGCAGCCCGGCGGCGGCCAGCAGCTTCTTGGTGAACTCCTTGTCCATGGACGCCGCGCTGGCGAAGACGCCGGAGCCCACGTACGGGATGCCGCTCATCTCCAGCAGCCCCTGGATCGTGCCGTCCTCGCCGTAGGCGCCGTGCAGCACCGGGAAGACGACGTCGACCTCGGTGAGCGCCGACACCACCCCGGCGGTGGGCTCGAGGACGGCCAGGCCGCGGCCCGCCGGGTCGCCCACGAGGGAGACCGCCGTCCCGCCCGCCACCTCGGGCAGCTCGCCGTCGGTGATGGCCAGGCGCTGGCCGGGGTCGGCGAGCACCCACCGTCCGTCGCGGGCGATGCCGACGGGGACGACGTCGTACCGGTCGGGGTCCAGCGCCGCGAGGACGGCCCCGGCGGAGACGCAGGAGATGGGGTGTTCCGCGCTGCGGCCGCCGAACACGACCGCGACGCGCAGCTTGCCCGGCTGTCCGCTCATCGCGGCAGACCCTAGTGGAGGCAGGTGGACGTGCCGGGGCGACGGGCGGGAAGCCGCGCCGCGACACCCGCGGTGTGGGAACCTCGACGCGATGCGCGAGAACCTGGCCGTCCCGCCCGGCGGGAGCCTCCCGGGGCCGGCGGCCGACGACGTCGTCCAGCCGTCCTTCCCGCGCGGGCTGCGGCTGGCCGGGGCAGCCGTCCACCTCTACACGGCCAGCGGCTCGGTGCTCGGGCTGCTGATCGTGCTGGCGGCCTTCGACGGCGACGCGGTGGCGGCCCTGTGGCTGGGGCTGGTCGCCCTGGTCGTCGACGGCACCGACGGGATGCTGGCCCGCCGGCTGCGGGTCAAGGAGACGATCCCCTGGTTCGACGGGGCCCGGCTCGACGACATCGTCGACTACCTGACCTACGCGTTCGCCCCTGTCGTGCTGCTGTGGACCACCGGGTCGCTGCCCGACGGCGTGCTCGGCTGGGTCGTGGCCGCGCTACCGCTGCTGGCCTCCAGCTACCAGTTCTGCCGGGTCGACGCGAAGACCGACGACCACGCCTTCCTGGGCTTCCCGAGCTACTGGAACGTGGTCGCCTTCTACGCCGTCGTCCTCGACCTGGACCCGGCGATGGTGGCCACGGTGCTCGTCGTCTGCTCGGTGCTGGTCTTCGTGCCGGTGCGCTACCTCTACCCGTCCCGGACGACGGCCCTGCGCGGCCTGAGCCTGCTGCTGACGGCGGTCTGGCTGGTCACCTACGCCGTCCTGCTGGTGCAGGTGCCCGACCCCGCCCCGGTCGTCGTGGCGCTGTCGCTGGCCTACCTCGTGTACTACGTCGCGGTGAGCCTGTGGCTGACCGCGCGCGCGGCCCGCCGCCGGC
>DASQNB010000413.1:0-19503 GCA_035645175.1 Geodermatophilus sp. | reverse complement strand
CCGGCGGCCAGCAGGCCCAGGCCGACCACGACGGCGTTGAGCAGCACCAGCACCCAGAAGAACGCACCGGTGCTGCGGTAGTGCACGGAGGCGGCGGTGTTGGCCCGCTCGAGCACCGTCACCGCCTCGGCCAGCGGGGGCCGCTCGCCGTCGGCCTGCAGCGCCTGGCCGTTCATCGACGCCGGGCGGTCCAGGCCGAGGGCGGCGAGGACGGTGGGGGCGACGTCGATGAGCTGCCCGAAGGGCGCCCGGCCGGTGCTCGCCGAGGTCAGCCAGCGCGGCTCGGTGAAGGCCGGGCCCGAGGCGATCCCGACGTGCAGCTGCGCCCGGCCGTCGTTGACCTCGGAGATGCCCTGGATCAGCAGCAGCGTCTCCCCCGGCGCGGCCGCCACGGCGTCGACCAGCCGGCCGAGCGCGGCGTCGATGCCGGTCAGCGCGGCGGCGCGGGGCAGCGGCTCGGTGCCGGTGTCGCTGGTCTCCAGGTCCGGCTCGCCGGCGTCGACCAGGTCCCCGAGGCCGACCAGCACCAGCGGGCAGCCGGTGAGCAGCTCGCCGGGGTCGGCGGGCAGCTGCTCGCGCTGGGTGAGCGTCACGCCGGGGGCGGCGACGGCCAGCGCGGGCGCCCGGCCGACGACGGTGGCGCAGCCGACCGCCTCGCCGAGAGCGGCCGGGTCGGCCCCGAACCGGGCCGTCGCGGGGTCGGCGGCGACCGCGGCGACGGCGGCCTGCGGATCGGCCAGCCCCGCCTGCGCCAGCCGCTCCTGCAGGCCGCAGTGCGACAACGACGGGCTGGCCGGCGGCAGCGGCGGGGTGGGCTCCTGCGGCGCGGCGTCGTCCGGTGCGGCCGCGTCGTCTCCCCCGCCCTCCCCCCCGGGGTTCTGCCCGGGCAGCGGGACGGTCGGCAGCGGCACCGGCGGGATCGACTCGTCGGGTGCCGGGAAGCGCGCACGGTTTCCTGCGCCCAGGGTGGCCCAGCCGTCGAGCACGCAGCTGGTCGAGCGGGCGGCCCGCACCGACACCGCGCCGATCGGCGAACCCTCGGCCAGCGCCCAGAGCTCCGGGGTGGCCTGCGGGTCGACGTCGTCCCACACCAGCCCGGGGACGCCGACGACGACCACGCGGTCGGCCGCCGTCCCCTCGGCCGGCGCGGCGCCCGCGGGATGGGCGGGGACCAGCACGGCGAGGACGGCGAGCAGCAGCGCCGCGAGCCGGGTCATCGCGGCGCGCCGAGCAGCTCGCGGTAGAGGGCGACCAGCTGGCGGGCGGTGGCGGCCTCGTCCGGCCAGGTCGCCGCCTGCGCGGTGCCGGCCGCGGCCAGCTCGCGGGCACGGGCCGGGTCGGCGAGCAGCGCGGTGACCGCGTCGGCCAGCGCGGCGGCGTCCCCGACCGGCACCAGCGCGGCGCCGTCGCCGAGCAGCTCGGGCAGGCCGCCGGTGCGGGTGGCGACCAGCGGCGTGCCGACCCGCAGCGCCTCCTGCGCGGTGAGCGAGCGGGCCTCCCAGCGCGAGGGCAGCACGGCGAGGTCGGCGGCGGCCAGCAGGTCGGCGACGTCGCCGCGCCGGCCGAGCAGCACCACCGGCAGCCGCTCGGCGGCGATCCGGGCGGCCAGCTCGTCGTGCAGCGGGCCGTCGCCGGCGACGGCGACCAGCGGCGGCTGGGGATCCCCTGCCCACCGGGTGGCGGCGCCGAGCAGGACGTCGTAGCCCTTCTGCGGGTGCAGCCGCCCGATGGCGACGACCAGCGGCCGCCCGTCGGACAGGCCCAGCTCGGCGCGCACCTCGGCGGCCGGCCGGGACGGCGGGGGCAGCGGCGGAGCGGAGACGGGGGCGACCCGCACGTCCCGGGCGCCCTGCCGCCAGGCGTTCTCGGCGAGGTCGGCCGACGCCGCGAGGACGACGTCGGCGCCGCGGACGGTTGCCCGCTCGGCCAGGCGGAGCACCCGGCGCAGCGCGCCCCCGCCCTCGGGCAGCGCGTTGTGCAGCGTCAGCACCAGCGGCCGGTCCCTGCCGGCACCGAGCCGGCGGGCCGCGGCGGCGACCAGGCCGGCGCGCAGCCCGTGGGCGTGCACCAGGTCGGCGTCGGCGGTGGCCCGGCGCAGCGCGGCGACCGCGCGGGCGTCGGCCGCCGGCGACAGGCCGGCGGAGATCTCCACGGGGGCGAAGGCGGCACCGGCGGCGGTGAAGGCGAACAGCGCCTCGGTGGCCGACGGCCCGCACACCCGGACGGCGGCGCCGGCCGCGCCCAGCGCGGGCAGCACCGCGCGCACGTGCGTGCCCACCCCACCGGTGCTGGTGGCCAGGACCTCGGCCACCCGGCGGCCCTGCAGCGGGAGCCGCTCAGCCACCGTGCACCTCCTGGCGATCGCTCCGACGCAGCCCGCGCACCGCCGCCAGCAGGGGGCGCCGCGCCGTTCCCATCATGACCGCCCCGGCGACCACGAGTGCGGTCCCGGCGGCGAGGACCCCCGCCGCGAGCGTGGCGACCAGGTCGCCCTGCGGCACCGGGTCGGCCCCGAGCGCGCCCGCGGCGGCCAACCCGGCGGCCGCGGCGAGCCCGGCCGCCACCAGCGCGGGCAGTCCGGTCCGGGCGACCCCGGCCAGCCCGTCCCGCCCGGCGACCCGGGCGACGACGGCCAGCAGCGCCAGCCCGGCCACGGTGACCCCGGCACTGTGCCCGGCGGCGAGGGCGACTCCGCGGTCGGCCGCGGGCAGCGTCGCGGCCAGGACGACGTCCGCGGCCACCGCCAGCAGCCAGCCGCCGAGCACGCAGGCCGTCGGTGCCTTCCACAGCCCGCGGGCGTAGAGCGCGCGGGTCAGGACCGCCACCAGGCCGTAGCCGGGCAGCCCGGGGGCGAAGGCGACGACCGTGTCCCGCAGCGCACCGACCACGTCGGCCGGCTGCCCGGCGAGGAAGACCCCCGCCATCGGCCCGGCGACGGCCACGAGCACCGCGGCGGCGACGGTCGAGGCGACGACGACGAGGACCACCACGGGGGCCAACGCCCGGCGGAAGCCGGCCTCGTCGCCGGTCCCGGCCCGCTCGGCCAGCCCCGGGTAGGCCGAGGTGGCCAGCGGCACCGCCAGCGCGGCCCACGGCACGAGGAAGACGGTCAGTCCGGTCACGTAGACCACCTGCGTGCCGTCGGGGGCACCGGCGTTGGCCAGCCGGATCGCGACCGCGGCCAGCAGCTGCTGCCCGGCGAGGGTCAGGACGCCGGCGACGGCCAGCCGGCGCACCCGCGGCGCCACCCCCACGGGGAAGCGCAGCGACGGCCGCAGGCCCAGCCGCAGCCGGTGCACCGGCGGCAGCAGGCACAGCGCCAGGGCGGCCACGCCGAGCGTCGTCCCGACGGAGAGCACCAGCTCGGCCGGCGTCGAGAGTCCTCCCGCCGTCCGGCTGCCGCCGATCGCGGCGAAGGTCAGGTAGGCCCCGGCGACGACCACGCTGGACAGCAGCGGCGCCACCGCCGGCGCGGCGAACCGGCGGTGCGCCTGGAGCACGCCGGTGAGCACGATGCCGACGCCGTAGAACACGACCTGCGGGGCGAAGACGACCAGGAAGCGGGCGGCGAGGTCGACCTGCGCCGGGTCGCCGGTGCCGAGCAGCAGCCGGGCGACCGGCTCGGCGCACAGCGCGAGCAGCACCGCCAGCGGGGTGAGCACCAGCAGGCTCCACCCGAGCAGCGCGGAGGCGGTGCGCCGCACCTGCTCCCGGTCGCCGGTCGCGATGCCCCCGGCCAGCATCGGGACGACGAGGCCGGCCAGGGCGCCGCCGGCGACCACCTCGAAGACGATGTTCGGCACGCTGTTGGCCACCACGTAGGTGTCGCCGGTGCTGTCGGCGCCGACGGCGTTGGTGAACACCAACGTGCGGCCGAACCCGGCCAGCCGGGCCAGCACGGTGAGGACGGCGATCAGTGCGGCGGCGCCGGCGACCCCGCGGACGACCGGCCGGTTCACGCGGTGCGGCGGCCGAGCCGGTCCAGCGCCCGCAGCCCCGGCGTGGCCTCGATGACCCGGGTGAAGCTGACCCGCTCGCTGGCCAGGGTGAGCCCGACGACCGCCGCGAGCGCCCCGGCGCGCGCCGGGCGGCCGGGCACCGCGGCCAGCCGCAGCCCGAGCAGCGCGCCGACGGCGTTGGCGCCGCAGTCGCCGAGCATGACCCGCTCCCGCAGGTCGGCCGGCAGCACCGCGAGGCTCGCGCCCAGCGGGCCGGCGACGAGGGCGCCCGACGGGCCGCCGAGCCCGGCCGCGGCGGCCAGCGCGGCGGCCTTGGCCGCCCGGCCCGGACGCAGGTCGAGCAGGTTGACCAGGTTCGCCGTGCCGGCGACCAGCCCGGTGGTGACCACGGCGTCGGCGAGGCCGCGGTCGCTCCTCGTGAGCAGCGCGGCCGCCGCGGCGGCGGCGCCGATGCCGGCGACCTTCACCGCGCCGGCCGAGACCCGCCCGGCGCGCAGCGCGCGCAGGTGCCCGGCCAGTCCCTTGTCCCGCGCCTGCTCGGGGCGGGCCCCGGCCAGGTCGTCGTAACCGCCGACCAGCCCGGACACGGTGCCGACCAGCGCCGCGGCCGCCCGGGTGCCGGCCGGGGCGCCGGCGACCGCGCCGGCCGTGGCGGCCAGGGCCAGGGCCGGGCCGCCGAGCAGGGTCACCTCCCGACCGGCGTGGTTGGTGCGCCGCCAGGGGGCTCCTGCCGGCCGGGCGTCGAGCGCGGCCGCACCGGCCAGGCCCAGCCGGGCCGTGCCCGCGGCGCCGAGGGCGAGCACCACCCGGCGCCGCGCGCCGGCGTCCGACCGCCGGCCGGTCACGGGGTGGTGGCGGGGACCGGCGGCACCGGCTGGGTGTCCTCACCCGTGCCGTAGGCGCCCGAGGTGCCCTCGCTCTCCCGCCCGAGGGCGAGCACCGTGCTGATCCGGCCGGACGCCGAGTCGACGTCGTCCACGGTCGACACCGCGGCGGAGTTCTCCGGGTCGGCGCGCAGGACGCCCACCAGTCCGGCCTGGCGGGCCGAGGCGGCGTCGCCGGCGACGACCGCGCCCGACCCGGCGGCGTCCAGCGCCAGCGCGAGGTCGACGAGGGTGTCGGTGCGCTGCTCGGCGTCCTCCTCGGCGGGGGCGCCGGCGGTCAGCACGACCGCGAAGTCGGCGGGGGTGACCCCGGTCGACTCCACGTCCAGCACGTCGAGGGCCCGCAGGCCCGCCAGCACGGTGGACAGCGCGGCGGTGTCCGGGACCGCGGCGCCGGGCGTGGCCGGCCGGATGAGCACCTGGGCCAGCAGCGAGCCGACCAGCTGCCCGGTGTCGTCGGTCTCCGGGAGGGTCACGCCGGTGGGCAGGCCCGGCCCGGTGACGTAGCTCTGCACCTCGGCGGCGGTCGTCGGGTCGCTGTAGCCCGGCTGCAGCTGGATGGTGCCGGCCACCGTGCCGCCGGCCTGGCCGACGAGGGTGGAGAGCTCCTCCACGGTCTCGGTGGGGACGTCCTCGCCGGTGGCGACGAGCAGCACGCTGCGGTCGGTGAGGCTGCCGGCGACCAGCGCGGGGGCGACGGCGGTCTCGAAGGCGTCGCCGGTGTCCAGCTGGGCCTGCAGCTCCTGGGTCTGGGTCTCCAGCTCCCGCTTGTCCTCGGCGAGCGCGGCCACCTCCCCCTCGAGGTCCTCGAGGATCGGCGCGTTGAGCGCCGTGGTGCCGATGACGATCCCCAGCGCGACGGCCAGGAAGACCGCGATCAGCGAGACCAGGTGGTAGCGGAAGTCGATCACGAGAAGAGGTTCTCCAACCAGAACACGAAGCTGTTCCACTGGTCGACCAGCAGGTCGAGGTAGACGCGGCCGGCCGCGGACACGGCGAGGGCCGCCCCGATGGCCACGAGGGCGGCGAGCACCATGACGACCAGCGTCAGCGTCGAGATGCGGCTGCGGTACAGCCGGCTCACGCCCTTGGCGTCGACGAGCTTGCCGCCCAGCCGCAGCCGGGTGAGGAAGGTCGAGGCCATGCCGCCGCGGCCCTTGTCGAGGAACTCCACCAGCGTGGCGTGGGTACCGACGGCGACGATCAGCTTGGCGCCCTTCTCGTCGGCCAGCAGCATCGCGATGTCCTCGCTGGTGGCCGCCGCCGGGAAGGTGATCGCCTCGACGCCGAGGTCCTGCACGCGGGCCAGGCCGGGGGCGCGGCCGTCGGCGTAGGCGTGCACGACGACCTCGGCACCCGAGCGCAGGACGTCGTCGCTCACCGAGTCCATGTCGCCGATGATCATGTCCGGTCGGTAGCCGGCCTCGACGAGCGCGTCGGCACCGCCGTCGACCCCGACCAGCACCGGCCGGTAGTCCCGGATGTAGGACCGCAGCGCCTGCAGGTCCTCCTTGTAGTCGTAGCCGCGGACGACGACCAGCACGTGCCGGCCCTCGATCTGGGTGGCCACGTCCGGGACGCCGACGCCGTCAAGCAGCAGCGCGCGCTCGCGCTTCATGTACTCCATGGTGTTGGTGGCGAAGGCCTCCAACTGGACCGACAGCCCGGCCCGCGCCTCGGCCATCGCCTCGGCGACCGACTCCGGGGTCTGCTCGGTGCCCTCGGCGAGGACGGTGCCGTCCTGCAGCAGCAGCCGGTTGCCGTCGACGCGGACCGTCGTCCCCTCCTTGACCGCCGACAGCACGTCCTTGCCGACGCCGTCGACGAGCGGGATGCCGGCGTCGACGAGGATCTCGGGGCCGAGGTTGGGGTAGCGGCCCGACGTGCTGGGCGCAGCGTTGACGACCGCGGCCACCCTGCAGGCGACCAGCGAGTCGGCGCTCACCCGGTCGATGTCGACGTGGTCGATGACCGCGACGTCCCCGGGGCGCAGCCGCTTGGTGAGGTTCTTGGTGCGGCGGTCCAGCCGCACGGTGCCGCTCACTCCGGGGGCCGCTTCCGGCGCCCGGCCACGGCGGAGGGAGCCGATGCGCATGGCCTGCACTCTCCCACGGAGGCTGTGGGCTCCCACCCTCCGACGCGCATCGGCGACATACCAGTCACGGAGAGTGTCCGACACCACGAGGACGACGACACGCCGGGCGCGCCTGTCGCACCGGCCCTGCCGGAGTGTCCCGCCGGGCTGTCTAGCGTTGGGAGGGTGACTCCAGGGGCGCGTGCAGTCGGCCGGACGGACGAGAGCGACGACGTCCGGCCGGAGCCGCCCGAGGCGGTCGTCCGGCAGCTGCCCCCCACGGAGCCGCCGGCCGTGCCGGTGCCGGTGCCCCCGGACGACGAGGCGCCCCCGCTGCCCGGCGCGACGACGCCGGCCGCTCCCCCGGCCGCCGGCGACCCCGAGCAGACCGGCCGCGGTCGCCGCGGACGGCGCGCGCTGCGCGGTCCCGGTCTGCGGGAGCGGCGCCGCCAGCAGACCCGCGCCACGATCATCGAGGCCGCGGCGGAGCTGTTCGCCGAGCGCGGCTTCGACGAGGTCAGCGTCGTGGAGATCGCCCAGCGGGCCGGCGTGGTCGAGAAGACCGTGTTCAACCACTTCCCGGTCAAGGAGGGGCTGGTCTTCGAGGCCGACCCGCCGATGCGCGCGGCGCTGCTGGAGACGGTGCGCACCCGCCCGGCCGGTGAGTCGGTGACCGCGGCGGCCGGCACCTTCGTCGTCCGGGCGATGAGCGGGCTGGGCACCCCGGAGGCCGCCGGCGGCGTGGCCGAGATGGCCCGGGTCATCCGCGGCAGCCGCACCCTGCAGGTGCGCGAGCGGGAGATCCTCGGGGAGCTGACCAGCGCGCTGGCCGAGCTGATCGCGGAGGAGACCGGCGCCGAGCCCGGCGAGCTCGCGCCGTGGCTGGCCGCGCACGCGGTGCTCAGCCTCTACGCGGCGCTGCTGGAGCTCGCGCGCGACCGCGTGCTCGCCGGCGTCTCCGGTCCGGAGCTCTCCGCCGAGCTGCGCGCCCGCGGCGAGCGCGGGCTGGCGCTGCTGCAGTTCGGGCTCGCCGGCTACGCCAAGCGCCGGTAGCGCCCCGTCGTCCGTGCACATCCGCGCACGTGCACGGGCTACGACGCGAGGTCACGCCGAGGTGCGCACCGGCGGCGGTCAGACGGGGAGCTGCAGTGCTCGGAGCAGCTGGGCCGCGCGGTCGCCGGGTATGTCCGGCTCCTGCGTGAACAGTGCGACGGCGACCATGTACTCGTCGTCCCCCGCCCACCCGCGGCCCTCGGCGCACAGCCGGCGGATGTGGTCGCGCACCTTGGGCTCGCTGCTGTACTCGCCGTAGTCCAGGCCCATCGCGAGGAAGTTGGCGACCCGGTAGCCGAGGTCCGCGGCGGTCCGGACGGTCGTCACCGGGTCGGCGTAGCTGGGCACCGCGGTGATGACGTCGCGGTACCCGGCCTTCAGCAGTTGCAGCACCAGGTCGTTGCCGTACACCCCGCCCCACAGCTCGGGCATGAGGATGTCGCGGTCCGGCGCCGGGATGTAGGGCGGGTTGGCGATCACCGTGGACACCGGCGGGGCCGCCGCCGAGTCCGCGCGGTCGAAGAAGTCGCCGAACTCCACGGTGTAGCGGTCGGCGACCCCGCGGGCGGCGATGTTCTCCCGGGCGTGCTCGACGGAGGAGGCGCTGATGTCGAAGCTGCGCACCCGTAGCTCCGGCAGGGCGGCGACCACGTCGGCGATCGCAGTCGCGTCACCGGTGCCGAGCTCGGCGACGCCCTCGTCGGCCCAGCCCAGCTGCTCGCGGTACTGCTTGAGCAGCATGCAGACGGAGAACCCGTAGTGCGCGGACTCGTCGACGGCGGAGAAGCAGCTCACCGGGCGGTACCGGTCGGTGAGCAGTGGACGGGGGGCCGCGCGTCTGCGGCGGTGCGACGTCGGTGGGGCACGATCCGGTCCTACCCGTCAGGTCCCGCCGTCATTCCTGGCTGCTGGTCGACCCCTCACGCCGCGGTGCGCGCGGTCGCCGCCACGGCGAGCAGCTCGCGCGCGTGCGCCTGCCCGGTGTCGCTGTCGGCCAGCCCGGACAGCATCCGGGCCAGCTCGCGCACCCGGTCCTCGCCGGCGACGGCGCGGATGTCGGTGGCGGTCACGCCCGCGCCGGTGTCCGGTGACTTGTCGACGACCAGGTGGGTGTCGGCGAAGGCCGCGACCTGCGCCAGGTGGGTGACGACGACGACCTGGTGCCGGCGGGCCAGCCGGGCCAGCCGCCGGCCGATCTCCCCGGCGGCCTGTCCGCCGACGCCGGCGTCGACCTCGTCGAAGACCATGACCGGCACCGGGTCGGCGCCGGCGAACACCACCTCGATGGCGAGCATGACGCGGGAGAGCTCACCACCCGAGGCGCCCTTGTGCACCGGCCGCGGCGGGGCACCGGGGTGGGCGGCCAGGAGCAGCGCCACCTCGTCGATGCCCTCGGGGCCGGGCACGGCCGGGTCGCTCTCGATCGAGAAGGAGACCCGCGCGCTCTTCATCGCCAGCCCGGCCAGCTCCCGGCCCACCTCGGCGGCGAACCCGTCCGCGGCCGCCTTTCGCCCCGCCGACACCTGCGCGCCCAGCTCGTCGACCTCGGCACGGGCGGCGTCGCGGGCGGCCTCGAGGGCCTCGAGGGCCTCGTCGGAGACGTCGAGCTCGCCCAGGCGCCGGCGGGCGTCGTCGGCCCAGGCCAGGACGCCGCCCACGCCCTCGCCCACGTCGGCGTACTTGCGCACCAGGGCGGTGATCGCCGCCCGGCGGTCCAGCACCTCGGCCAGCCGGGCGGGGTCGGCGTCCAGGTCGGCGACGTAGGTGGCCAGCTGGCCGGCGACGTCGGAGACGACCGCCACCGCGTCGTTCAGGTCCTGCGCGAGCATCACCAGGGTGGGGTCGTCGGAGGCGGACAGTGCCCGCTCGGCGATGGCCAGCGCGGCGCTCGCGTCCTGCGGCAGGTCGTCGCCCAGGTCGCCGGTCACGTCGCCCACCAGGGCCGTGCGGGCCTCGTCGGCGGCGGCGCGCAGCGCGTCGGCGTCGCTGAGCCGCCGGGCCTGCGTGTCCAGCTCGTCGTCCTCGCCGGGCTGCGGGGCCACCGCCTCGATCTCCTCCAGCCCGTGCCGGAGGACGTCGGCGGCCTGCGCCAGCTCGCGGGCCTGGCCGCGGCGGCGCTCGAGGTCCCCGACCAGCTGCCGCCAGCGGGTGTGGGCCTCCCGGTAGCGGTCCAGCAGCTCCAGGTGCGCGGTGCCCGCGTAGCGGTCCAGGGCGCGGCGCTGCTCGGCCGGGCGGGACAGCCGCAGCTGGTCGCTCTGCCCGTGCACGGCCAGCAGCCCCTCGGCCAGCTCGGCGACGACGCCCACGGGCACGCTGCGCCCGCCGAGGTGCGCGCGCGAGCGGCCCTCGGCGCTGACCGTGCGCGCCAGGATCAGCGTGCCGTCGTCGTCGGGGTCCGCGCCGGCGTCGGCCGCGCGCTCCCACACCGGCGAGTCGGCGGGCAGCGCCAGCCGGCCCTCGACACCGGCGCGCCCGTTGGCCCGCACCCGGCCGGGGTCGGCCCGGCCGCCGAACAGCAGCGTCAACCCGGTGACGACCATCGTCTTGCCCGCACCGGTCTCACCGGTGACCACGGTCAGCCCGTCGCCGAGCTCGAGGGTGACGTCGTCGATGGCACCCAGGCCGCGGATGCGCAGCTCGGTCAGCCGGCCCTGCGGCGTCCCGCCGTCGGCCTCCACCGGGGCGGTGTCCGTCGCGGGCGCCTGCGCCGGCTCGGCCTGCCGCGCCGGGCGGGCCGGCCGGCGGGTCTCACGCGTCGTCGTCCGTGCCGCCACCGCGGCCCTCCTCCCCCACGTCGCCGCGGACGTAGCCGCGGGTCAGCACGTTGCGGTCCGCTCCGATCTCCCGGCCCGGGTCGTGCCGGCGGGCGTCCCGGAAGCCGCGCACCGGCAGGCCGAACTTGGCCACCAGGCGGTCGCCGAAGGTCGCCGCGTGCACCCGCGCGATCCGCACCGGCCGGGCGGCCCGGCGGACGTCGACCCGCCCGCCCTCGGGCACCTCCAGCGCGCGCCGCCCGTCGGCGGAGACGCGGGCGCGGTTGCCGTCGGCCGGGATGGCCACGGTGAGCACCGAGTCCGGCGAGGTCACCAGCGGCCGGGAGAACAGCGCGTGCGCGTTGGACGGGACGACGAGCATCGCCTCGACGTCGGGCCACACGACCGGACCGCCGGCGGAGAAGGCGTAGGCGGTGGACCCGGTGGGTGTGGCGAACAGGACGCCGTCGCAGCCGAAGCTGGTCAGCGGCCGGCCGTCGATGGCCACGACGACGTCGAGCACCCGTGAGCGCTCCGACTTCTCCACCGACGCCTCGTTGAGAGCCCAGGTGCCCCCGACGACGGCTCCGGTGGCGTCGAGGACGTCGACCTCGATGGCCAGCCGCTTCTCCACCGAGTACTCGCACCGCTCGATCGCGGTGAGGGTCTCCTCGACGGCCTCGGGCTCGGTCTCGGCGAGGAAGCCCACCCGGCCGAGGTTGACGCCCATGAGCGCGGCGTTGCTGTAGCGGGCGAGCTCGGCGGCGCGCAGGAAGGTGCCGTCGCCGCCGAAGACCATGACGATCTCCGCACCGCGGGCGGCCTCGGCGTCGGCGGGCACGACCTGGGCGCCCTCGATGCCCAGCGCAACCGCCTCGTCCTCGAGCAGCCGCACGGTGATGCCGGCCTTCGCCAGCCGGGCGGCGGAGCTGCAGGCGAGCTCGACGATGTCCTCGCGGCCGGTGTGCACGGTGAGCAGCACGTGCCGGCCTCCGCTGGGCGCCCACACGGTGGGGCTGACCTCTGTCACGCTTCCTCCTCGCTGGCGCTCGTCAGTCGCGTGCCAGGCAGTGCTGTGTCCCTGTGTGACCTCGCGAGCTCGGTCATGGGTCCTCCTCGGGGGCGGCGGCCGGCGGGGTGCCGGTCCGGCCGCGGTGCTCGCTGGCCGACGGGTCCTGGGTACCCGCACGGCGGCTCACGACGGTCCGTCCTCGACGGCGCGGCGCACGTCCTCCTCCCGCGGCGGGCCGGCGTCCCGGCGCAGCCAGAGGAAGAACTCCACGTTGCCGGCCGGTCCGGGCAGCGGACTGGCCACGACGCCCGCCGTCCCCCAGCCCAGCTCGGCAGCCGTCCGCGCCACCTGCAGGACGGCGTCCTGCCGGTGCGCCGGGTCGCGCACCACACCGCCGCCGCCGAGCCGCTCGCGGCCGACCTCGAACTGCGGCTTGACCATGGGCAGCAGGTCGGCCGCGCCGGTGGCGCAGGCGATGAGGGCCGGCAGCACCAGCCGCAGGGAGATGAAGGACAGGTCGGCGACGACGAGGTCGACCGGACCCCCGGCCTGCTCCGGCGTGAGCGTGCGGACGTTGGTGCGCTCGAGCACCGTCACCCGCTCGTCGGTGCGCAGGGACCAGGCCAGCTCGCCGTAGCCGACGTCGACCGCCACGACCTCCCGGGCACCGCGGCGCAGCAGCACCTCGGTGAAGCCGCCGGTCGAGGCGCCGGCGTCCAGGGCGCGGCGGCCCTCGACCGGCACCGGGAAGGCCTCCAGCGCGCCGAGCAGCTTGTGGGCGCCGCGGGAGACCCAGCTGGGCCGGTCGGGGTCGGTGCGCACCACGACGGGGGTGTTGGCGTCCACTCCGGTGGCGGGCTTGTCGGCGGCCCGCCCGGAGACGGCGACCCGCCCCTCGGCGATGAGGGCGACGGCGTGCTCCCGGGAGCGGGCGAGCCCCCGCCGCACGAGCTCCGCGTCGAGCCGGGCGCGGCGGACCATCAGAGCTGGTCGATCGTGCCGAGCTCGCGCTGCAGCCGGGCGTGCTCGGCCTCGAAGACGGCGACGTGCTCGGTCACCGGTCGCCGGTCGAGGTCGGCGAAGAGCGCACCGCCGTCGGTGCCCGCGCCGGCCACCTGCGCCGCTGCCGGGTCGGCCGGGACCGGCGCCGGACCGCGGTCCGGGCCGGGCCGGGGCGGGCCCGGGACCGGTCGCGGTCGGGTCGGCTCGGTCATCGCTGGCCTCTCGGGTGGACGGGGGCGGCACGGCAGCGCGCCGGCAGGACGTCGGGGACGGGCGGCAGGGGGCACCGCCAGGTGCTGCTCCCCCGTGCCGCGAGGGTACCGGCCGGGGGCGACGCACACGGGTCGCCGGCGGGCGCTAGCGTTCGGCGGCCCGGTCCCCGAACCCGATGGAGGCGTGCCCGCGTGGCGACGATGGAGCAGTGCATGAAGGCCCTGGAGGGCATCCTCGGCGACCTCGCGGCCAAGCCGGCGGCGCAGGGACTGGACCGGAGCCTGTCCTGCCGGCTGACCGACCTCGGGCAGACCGTCCGCGGCCGGCTGGCCCGCGGCTCGGTCCGGGATCTGCGCGCCGAGCCGGACGGCCAGTCGCTGGAGAAGGCCGACATCCGGTTCACCATGGCCAGCGACGACCTCGTGGCGCTGACCGAGGGCCGGCTGTCCTTCGGCCCGGCCTGGGCGTCGGGCCGGGTCAAGCTGGAGGCGGGCCTGCGCGACATGCTCCGGCTGCGCACGCTGCTCTGACGAAGGGCCCTCCTGCCCCCGACCGCGGAAGGACCCCGGCCCCCTTGCAGGGTCCCGCGGCGAGCCTCTGGACGGGGCCGGCCTGGGACGGGGCCTGCGGCGGGCCCCTGCAGGAGGGCCATGCGGACGACCGGGCACCTCAGGACGCCAGCGCCCACCGCCGCAGCACGGCGGCGGCAGCCTCGTCGGCCGCGTCGACCCGCGCCGGCGCGGCCGTCTCAGGGTGCCGGGCCCAGTGCGCGACGCACAGCGCCCGCAGCCCGTCGAGCCCGTCGGCGCTGGCCGGTGCCCCGGGCGCGTCCCGGCCCAGCCGGAGCGAACCGTTCCCGGCCCGGGCCGACCACTCCCCGCAACGCCAGCCCCCGTCCTCGGCGACGACCGCCGGGTGGACGGTGAGCAGACCACCGGCGTCGGGGGCCAGCAGGTCGGGCCGGTGCTCCGGACCGGCGGCCAGCAGGGTCACCGGATCGGTCACGCCGCTGAGGACCAGCAGGGTCGCGGCAGCAGCCCGCCGTCCGCCCTCGACGTCGGTGTCCAACCGGTCGCCCACGACCAGCGGCAGCCGCGCCGCGGTGCGCCGGACGCACTCGGCGTGCATGGCGGGGTCGGGCTTGCCGGTGACCAGCGGCCGCCGGCCGGTGACGCCGCTGACCACGCCGACCAGCGCGCCGTTACCGGGCAGCGGCCCCCGCGCCGAGGGGATGGTGGCGTCGGCGTTGGTGGCGACGTGCTCGGCGCCGTTGCGGACCGCCACGACGGCCTCGGCCAGCTCGGTCCACCCGACGTCGCGGCCGTAGCCCTGCACCACCGCCAGCGGCCGCTCCTCCGCCCCGGAGACCACGGTGAGCCCCGCCGCCCGGAGCGCGGCGGCCACCCCCGGCCCGCCCACCGGCAGCACGCGGGCGCCGGCGCCGAGCCGCTGGGCGACCACCGTGGCCGCCGCCTGCGAGCTGGTGATGACGTCCGCGGCGCTCGCGGGGACGGCGAGGTCGGTGAGGTGTCCGGCGACCTCCTCCGGTGTGCGGGAGGCGTTGTTGGTGACGAAGCCCAGCCGCATGCCCGCCGTCCGCGCGGCCGCCAGGGCCTCCGGGACACCGGGCACCGCCTCGGGACCGACGTAGACCACGCCGTCGAGGTCGAGCAGCGCGACGTCGTACACCCGGCTCGGCGGCTCGGCGGTCCCCCCGGCCAGCGGCACCTGCGGTCCGCTCACGAGGTCTCCCCGCCGCGTCGGGCCCGCACCCCGCGCAGCGCGCGGGAGTAGTGGCCCAGGTCCGGCCGCATCGCCACGGCGAGGGCCAGGTGCTCGGCGGCCAGGTCCAGGTCGCCCGCCCGGCTGGCCGCCAGGCCCAGACCGAACTGGGCGTAGTCGTCGGCCGGGTTGCGGACGGTCAGCTCGCGGAAGGTGCCCACCGCCTCGTCGTAGCGGCCGGCGTCGTACTGCGCACGCGCCAGCGCCTCGAGGAGGCTGCGTGAGCCCGGCTCGGCCTCGGCGGCACGGGCGAGGATGGTCGCGGCCGCCGCCGGGTCCCGGTTCGCCAGCAACTGCAGCCCCCGCTGGTACCAGTCGTAGACGTCGCCGTCGGGCACCCCCGCCTCGGACACCGCCACTCCCTCGGTCCACGTGCCACCGGCCTGCCGACGCCGCCGGCCCACCCCGCAGCCCGCGACGACCACCGACCGGAGCGCACCACTCCTACGATCTCCGTCGTGCCTTCGTCGTCGGCGGACTCCTCGCACCCGGCAGCTGCGACCGGGCTCGAGCTCCGTCCCTTCCGCGCTCTCACGTACCGGCGACGAGACCCCGGCTCCCTGGCCCGGGTGAGCTCGCCAGCTTACGACCTGGTGACCCCGGAGAACCGGGACCGCCTGGTCGCCGCCGACCCGCACAACATCGTGCGCCTCATCCTGCCCGGCGTCGCGTCGGAGCCGGACGGCTCCGGGGACGGGGGTGTGCGCCGGTCGGTGGCCCGGGCTGCCGGGACGCTGCACGACTGGGAGAGCGCCGGCGTGCTCGAACGGGACGCCGAGCCCGCCCTGTGGGTCTACGCCATGCGCCCCGCCGACGGTGCTCCCGAGACGGTCGGCTGGCTGGGCGCGGTCGCGCTGCCCCCGGCCGGTTCCCGCGCCGTGCTGCCCCACGAGGACACCTTCCCCGGCGCCGTCGAGGGCCGCCGCGCGCTGCTCGAGGCCACCGCGACCGACCTGGAACCCATCGTGCTCGCGCACGACCCGCACCCCGACGTGCCGGCGCTGACCGCCACGGCCCAGCGCGGTGCCCCGACGCTGGAGCTGACCGATGCCGACGGCGTCCGGCACACCCTGTGGCGGGTGGCCGACCCGGCGCTGACCGACCGGGTCACCGCCGTGCTCGCGGACACCGGTGCGGTCATCGCCGACGGGCACCACCGCTTCGCCGCGGCGCGGGCCCACGGGGCGCCCGCCATCCTGGCGCTGGTCACCCCGATGGGCCCGGGAGGACTGCGCGTGCACCCCATCCACCGGGTGGTGCCCGACCTGGCCCTCGACGAGGCGGTCGCCGCGGCCTCGGCCGGCTTCCGCGTGACCGAGCTGGCCGTCGGGGCCGACGGCGCCGCGGACGCGGTCGGGCGCTGGCTCGCCGATCCCGGCGAGACGGGGGTGCTCGTCAGCGACGGCTCCCGGCTGGTCCGGCTGGACTCCCCGTCGGCCGACGTCGCCGAGGCCATCCCCAGCGAGGCCCCGGCGGCCTGGCGGAGGCTGACCGTCGTGCTCGTCCACCACGGACTGGTGCAGCGCCTGTGGGGCCGCGCCGACGACCCGGAGGGCGTCCTGATCGCCCACGGCGTCACCGCCGCGCTGGAAGGCGCCCGCAGCAGCCGCGGTGTCGCGCTGCTCCTGCGGGCGCCCTCGCCGGCCGACGTCGCCGCCGTGGCCCGGGCCGGCGCGCGCATGCCCCGGAAGTCGACGCTCTTCGTCCCGAAACCGCGGACCGGCCTGGTGCTGCGGCCCCACGGGGACTGACCGGCCGGTCACGCCGTGCGCACGTCGGACCCCGCGGACCGCGGCACCTTCCGCCCGCGCCGGCAGTTGACCTCCGTCACCGACGCGGTGCCGCTCCCGGTCCGCCAGAACCGGCGCTGCAGCGCGCCCTCGATCTCGACGACGTCGCCGGGCTGCCAGGCCGCGACCCGCCGCTGCAGGGCGCGGTCGTAGGTGATGCAGGGCAGGACGTCGACCGACCGCCCCCGGACCCGCGGCTCCGGCCGGCGCACCACCAGGCGGAAGCTGACCAGCGTGTCGCCGCTGGGCAGCGTCCGCAGCTCGGCCGGGGCGGAGAGCCGCCCGCGGAGCACCACGTCGTTCCGGTCGATCACAGCCACGCTCATGACGGCAGCCTCACGGCCCCGTCGCGGCCGGGCCAGGCCCGACGCCGGTCTGTGGACCGACGATGCCGGTGTGGACGGCGCGGCTCCCGCTGTCGGAGGTCAGTGCCCGGCGTCGTCCTCCGCCGGTGCGATGTCCTCACGACCGGTGTCCTGGGGCGCTGTGTCCTGGGGCGCTGTGTCCTCGCCCAGCAGTTCGGCGACCTCGGCCTCGACGTCCTCGTGGAAGTCGTAGGAACCAGAGCCGGCGGAGTCGGCGTCGTCCGTGCCGGCCGGCACTGCCTCGTCGGGGTCGGCTGCCGGTACTGCCTCGTCGGCGTCGAGTGCCGCCACGGTTCCCTCGTCCGCCGGCCTCCCGGCGTCCTCCGCCGAGGGGTCGGCGTCGGTCACCGGCAGCTCCTCCTCGGAGAACTCGACGTCGGACTCCTCCGGGGTGTGCGCCGCGACAGCGGCGTGCCACTCCTCGGCGAGCGCCTCCTCACCGGCCGCCTCCAGGAGGTCGGCGTAGGCGGCCGAGAGCCGCAGCACTGTGGGATCGGCCAGGTCCACCGTGTCCGGGCGCGGGCGGCCGCCCAGAGCGCTCTGGAGGACCAACCGGGCGGCGGGCAGCTCGCCGAGGTCCAGCCGCGCGCCGGCCTCGACCAGGCGCAGCTCGACGGTCTCCTCGGCGTCCGGCCGCTCGGCCAGCGCCTCGCGCACCAGGCGCAGCGCGACCTCGGGGCGCCCGAGGGCGCGCTCGCAGTCGGCGAGCACCGCCCGGTACCCCTCGTCGCCGCTCATCCGCCGGTAGGCGCGCAGCTCACGCGCGGCCTCGGCGTAGTCGCCGGCGTGGTAGGCGGCCACGCCGACCGCCTCCCGGACGACGGCGACCCGCGACGCCCGGTCACGGGCGGCCCGGGCGTGGGCCAGCGCCTCCTCGGGCTGGTCGTCGACCAGCGTGCCGGCGACGACCAGGTGGCCGGCCACCCGCTGGGCGTTGCGGGAGTCCAGTCCGCGCAGCGCCGCACGCACCGACTGGTCCAGGTCTCGCGGATCGGCCCACTCGGGGACCTCCGGGCCCGCGGGGACCGGCGGGGTGCGCTCACCGCTGCGTGCCGGACGCTGCCCTCCCTCCGGACGCCCGCGGCGGTCGTCGCTGGGACGGCGGTCCCGCCAGTCGCCACGCTGCCCACCCGGACGCCCCTCGCGGGGCGAGTGGTCGGCTCGCGGCCCGCCGGGACGCTGCGGACGCTCCTCACGCCGGTCGGAGGCGGCGTCAGGCCGCTCGCCTCGCGGCCGGTCGTGCCAGCTCGTGCGCTCGCCCTGCGGTCGGTCCCCCGCCGGGCGCCGGTCCTGCCAGCTGTCGCGGGCCGGTCGCCCGCGCTCCGGACGGCGCTCCTGCCAGCCACCGCGGTCATCACGCCCGGACCCACCCTGCGGACGGCGATCCCGCCACTCCGGACGGCCTCCCTGCGGGGAGTTCCCCTGCGGACGACGGTCCTGCCACTCCCGCCGGGGTGCGCCACCGGACGGACCGCCGTCCCGCTGCGGGCGCCGCTCCTGCCACTCACGACGCGGACCGCCGGCAGCGGCTCCGCCGTCGCCCTGCGGACGCCGCTCGTGCCACTCCCGCCGGGGCGCGCCACCGGACGGACCGCGATCCCGTTCGGGACGACGCTCCCGCCACTCCGTGCGCCCGGCCGTCGGACGGTCACCTTGCGGACGCCGTTCCTGCCAACCGGAGCGGTCTCCGCGCGTCGAAGCACCCTGCGAACCGCGGTCGCGCCACTCGGGACGACCTCCCACGGGCCGGTCAGCTTGCGGACGCCGCTCCTGCCACTCGCGACGCGGACCGCCGGCAGCCCCGCCGTCCCGCTGCGGACGCCGCTCCTGCCAGTTCCTGCCACCGGCCTGGCCGCCGGCGTTGCCCTCGGACCGTCCCTGCCTCCGCTCGCCGTCGGGACGACGCTCCTGCCAGCCCCCACCCCGGGCCTCGGACGAGCGGCCACCCTGAGGACGCCCCTGCCACGACCCCTGACCGCTGCGGCCAGGGGCGCCCCCGCGGGAACCGGCACCCTGCCCCTGCGGACGGCCCTGCCCGGAGCCGCCACGGCCCCCTCGAGGTGCCTGTCCGCCGGAACCGCCGGCGCCTCGTCGCGGTGAAGTCATGAAGGTCTGCGCACCTCGAGAGTGAGTGCAACACGCATGGTGCTGCGGGAGAGTTCCGGAAATGCCAGAACGGGGGTCAGAGCGCGTGGCTCTGACCCCCGTTCTGGAGTGGTTGTCCGGCGGCGTCCTACTCTCCCACCCCGTCTCCGGGGCAGTACCATCGGCGCTGAGCGGCTTAGCTTCCGGGTTCGGAATGGGTCCGGGCGTTTCCCGCTCGCCATGGCCGCCGTAACACTGTGAACACTTATCAACCCCGGGCCACCCCCCCGGGTGGGGGGTGGGGGTTGTGCGTTCAGAACCGCACAGTGGACGCGTGACTACGCTGCTTCTCTGCCTTGCCCGGCCACACGCCCCCGGTGCGGGGATCGCTGTGGTTGTGTGGTCAAGCCCTCGGCCTGTTAGTACCGGTCAGCTCCACACCTTGCGGTGCTTCCACCTCCGGCCTATCAACCCGCTGGTCTGGGCGGGGGCCTTACCCGGTTGACCCGGTGAGAGACCTCATCTTGAAGC
>DASQNB010000412.1:0-2421 GCA_035645175.1 Geodermatophilus sp. | reverse complement strand
GCCGAGCTGACCGTCCGGTACACCGGCGAGCGGCAGCAGTTCGGCCGCCCGGTGGCCCGCTTCCAGGCGGTGCAGGCGCACCTGGTGACGATCGCCGAGGAGGCGCAGCTGGCCGGGCTCGCCGTCCAGGTGGCCGCGCTGAACGCCCGGCCCGACCCGACGTTCCTCGACGTCGCGGCGGCGAAGGCGGCGGCCGGCGAGGCGGCGACGACCGCCGCGCGCGCGTCGCACCAGGCGCACGGCGCGATCGGCATGACCAAGGAGTACGAGCTGGGCCAGCTCTCCCGGCGGCTGTGGTCGTGGCGCGACGAGTTCGGCGGCGAGCGGTCCTGGAGCCGCGAGCTGGGCCGGCAGCTGGCGGACGACGGCGCCGACGCGCTGTGGCCGCACATCTCGGCCGGGCTGGTGAGCGCATGAGCACCGACTGGGACGTCGCCGTCGTCGGCGCGGGCATCGCCGGGCTGACCGCCGCGCGGACCGCCGCCGAGCGGGGGCTGCGCGTCATCGCCTACGACCGGCTGACCCCGGGCGGGCAGCTGGTCGACCTGACCGCGCTGCACGAGTACCCCGGCGGCACCGGTCCGGAGCTGACGGCGACGCTGACCGCCGCGGCCGAGGGCGCCGGCGTGCGGATCGGGTGCGCCGAGGTGACCCGCGTGCACCCCGGCTCGCCGGTGCGCCTGGAGACCTCCGACGGCGAGGTGACCGCGGGGGCGGTGGTCGTCGCGACCGGTCTGACGCCCGGACGGCTCGGGCTGCCGGGGGAGTCGTCCCTGGTGGGACGCGGGATCTCCACCTGCGCCGGGTGCGACGGCCCGCTGTTCCGCGGCCGCCCGGTCGCCGTCGTCGGCGACGACGAGTGGACGGCGGAGGAGGCGCTGGAGCTGGCCGGTCACGCCTCGGCGGTGACCGTGCTGGTGCCGGGATCGCCGCGCTGGTCGCCGTCGCGGGCCGAGCGGCTGGCGGCGGCCGGGACGGTCGAGGTGCTGACCGGTGCGACGGTGACCGCGCTGCGCGGCGAGGGCGTGCTGTCCGGCGTCGTCGTCCGCACCGCGGACGGGGAGCGCGAGCTGACGGTCGCCGGGGTGTTCCCCTTCATCGGGCGCCGCGGACCGGAGGGCCTGGTCGACGGGCCGGCCGCCGACGAGCACGGCCGGCTGGTGCCGTCGGACGGCGTGCTCGTCGCCGGTGACGCGCGGGCCGGCGCGGAGCAGTCGCTGGCCGCGGCCGAGGCCGACGGCCGCGCCGCCGGCGAGGCCGCTGCGCAGGCCCTGGCGGCGGGGACCGGCTCATTGCGGATCGTCGACCCGACGTACGGCCTGCTGCCGGAGGACGAGGCCGGGGACGACGCCGCCGTCAGCAGCACCGCGACCTGGACCGACGTCGCGCTGTTCACCAACTCCAAGCCGAACGCCACGGAGCTGCTGCGCGGGCTGGGGGAGCGGCTGCAGGCGCACTGGGCGCTGCCGGAGCTGGGCTTCGCGGCCAAGGAGAGCGCCTCGGTGGCGGCCGAGAAGGACACCATCGACTGGCTGTCCCAGCGCTTCAAGATGGTGCTGGTGGCGGTCGGCGACTAGGGCTCGTGCTCGTCGTGGAGTCTCCACGACTCGGTGGAACTGGAGAAGCGTGGCGTCGTGGCACCGCTGGTGGTGACCGAGACGTTCCTGCCGCTGGTGCAGGCGCAGGCCCAGGCGCGGCGGGTGGCGCCCCGCCTGGTCGTGGTGCCGCACCCGGTCGGCGGGCTGAACGAGGCGGAGCTGGCCGGCCGGATCGAGGGCGCGGCGGCCGAGCTGCTGCGGATGGCCGACGAGGCGAGGGGGAGCGCGTGAGCGAGCTCGCGAGCTCACCGATGCGGCACAGCAGTGCCGGGGTGCTCGACCTGCCCGGGGTCACCGAGGAGAGCTGGCAGGAGGAGGCGTACCGCCGCGGCTGGGGCGACGGCCTGCCGCTGGTGGCGCCGACCCCGGCCCGGGTGGCGGCGGCGCTGGCCGCGCTCGACGGCGTCGACCTGGAGCTGGGGCCGCTGCCGCCGTCCGGGCTGGTGCCGACCCGGGAGAGCCTGGCGGCCAACGCGGTGATGGCCGGCTGCCGCCCGGCGGACCTGCCGGTGGTGCTCGCCGCCGTCCGCGCGCTGCAGGCGCCGGAGTACAACCTGCACGGCGTGCTGGCCACGACCCACCCGTGCGCGCCGATGGTGATCGTGAGCGGGCCGGTGCGCGGCGAGCTGGGCATCAACTCCGGCACCAACTGCCTGGGCCAGGGCACGCGGGCCAACGCGGTCATCGGCCGGGCGGTGCAGCTGGTCACCACGCACGTCGGCGGCGCGCGGCCCGGCGTCATGGACCGGGCGACGCAGGGCGGTCCGGCCAAGTACTCGTTCTGCTTCGGGGAGAACGAGGAGGAGAGCCCGTTCCCGCCGTT
>DASQNB010000411.1:0-4411 GCA_035645175.1 Geodermatophilus sp. | reverse complement strand
AACTGGTTCTGCAGCACCTGGCCGAAGGCGAACCCGAAGCCGATGAACGAGCCGAAGGTGCCGATGTAGAGGAAGGACATGATCCAGGTGTGCGGCTCGCGGGTGGCCTCGCGCATGGCCCGCGGCTGGTTGCGCGCAGTCGTCAGGTTGTCCATGAGCAGGGCCGCACCGACGGCGGCGACGGCGATCAGCGGGATGTAGACCAGCAGGACCAGCCGCGGGTGCTCGGCGCCGGCGGTGGCCAGCACGAGCAGGCCCACCAGCTGGACGACGGGGACGCCGAGGTTGCCGCCGCCGGCGTTGAGGCCGAGCGCCCAGCCCTTGAGCCGGTTCGGGTAGAAGGCGTTGATGTTGGCCATGGAGCTGGCGAAGTTGCCGCCACCGACACCGGCGAGGCAGCTGACGACGAGCAGGGTCGTGTAGTCGACGCCGGGCTCCAGGACGACGGCCGTGGCGATCGTGGGCACCAGCAGCAGCGCGGCGCTGACGATCGTCCAGTTGCGGCCGCCGAACCTGGCGACGGCGAAGGTGTAGGGCAGCCGGACGAAGGCGCCCAGCGCCGTCGGCAGCGTGGTCAGCAGGAACTTCCCGGCCGGGTCGATGCCGTACACGGCCTCGGGCAGGAAGAGCACGAGCACCGACCACAGGCTCCAGATCGAGAAGCCGATGTGCTCGGAGAAGACCGAGAAGAACAGGTTGCGGCGGGCGACCGGCTTGCCGGTGGACTCCCAGAAGGCGGGGTCCTCCGGGCGCCAGTCGTCGATCCAGCGACCGGGGCGGGTCGCTACGGCGACCGGCGCGGTCTGCTGTCGAGTGGTGGGGGTGGGGGCGGCCATGGGTCAGAACGGTGACGGGCCGTCGTTCCCCCGCGGTTGCTGCCGGGCAGAACTCGTGTTCCGTTGTGCTCACCGGCGCTGCCCCGCTGTGGTGAGGCCGCCGTCCACGGCGTGCGCACCGGCCCGGCCAGCGGGGAGGATCGGCGGTGTGACCGTGACCGAGGACCCAGCTGCTGCCGGCCGCGCCCTGCTCCAGGCCGGGGCCGCGGTGGCGGGCTCGATGAGCCGCAGCGCCGCGGCGGTGGTCTACCCCGATCCGGCCGGCCGGGCGGCGGTGCGGCTGGAGGACCGCCTCGCGGCCTGCCTGCGCGCGGCGGCCGACGAGGCGGCGGCCGTCGCCGTCCCGCGCGAGCGGGCCCGCGCCGGCGCCGTCCTGGCCTTCGCCGTCGAGCACGGCGTCGCGCTGTCCCGCGCGGGGCGCCCGGTCCGCGACGACGGCTTCTTCACCCTGCGGGCCGGCGGCCGCTCGGCGGCCGACACCGTCACCGAGGCCGTGGTCGCCGCCGCCCGCGGGTCGCACGACGAGCGGCGGGTGCGGCACCTGGGCTACCTGCTGGCCGAGGTCGCCTCCTCCCCCGACCTGGACGCCGCGCTGGTCGACCGGGCGCTCGCCCTGGCCGCCGGGCTGCCCTGGCGTCAGCTGGTGCTGCTGGCCGGCGTCGGCCGCCGCGACCGCTCGCCGCTGCCGATGACCCCGCTGGCCGACGACCCGCGCGGCTGGACGGCGTGGGGTGCCCGCGAGGACGTCGCCGACCTGCAGCGCACCGGGCTGCTCGACCCGCCGCCGGTCCAGCCCCGGCCGGGCGGCGCGGCCCTCCCCCGGCTGCGCCCGGCCGACCTGCGGCTGACCCGCCGCGGCGTGCTGGTGCACCGGCTGCTGGCGCTGGGCTTCGTGCGGGACGACGACGTCGCCGCCGCGCTGGCCGAGCTCGCCTGAACCCGGGTCAGTCCGGCAGCCGGGCGTAGGCGCGCACCGGGAGGGTGCCGACCCCGGCGAAGCGCGGCGGTGCCGCGGTGAAGCGGGCGCCGGTCGCCGGCACCGCGTCCAGGCCGGTGAGGTGCTCGACGATCGGGATCCCCGCGCCCAGCAACAGGGTGTGTGCCGGCCGCTCACCGCGCTCGACCATCTCGTCGACGTTCACCGCGTCGATGCCCACCAGCGCCGCACCCCGGTCGACCAGCCACTGCGCGCCCTCCCCGCCGAGGAACGGCGCGTCCACGGCGTAGGCCGGTGTCCCGAAGGCGACGTCCCCACCGGTGTGCAACAGGACGGCGCACCCGGCGACGTCGTGCTCGGCGAGGTCGTCGACCCCGACCGCCCGGCGGCCGGAGCCGGCGGTGCGGACGACGACGGCGGGCAGGTCGGCCAGCCTCTCCAGCGGCAGCTCGGCGAGGTCGACCCCGTCGGCGTAGCGGTGGAAGGGGCTGTCGAGGTACGTGCCGGTGTTGCCGACCATGTGCACCACGTCGATGGCGAACTCGGTCCCCGGCGCGTAGCGCTCCCGCGAGGACTCGCGGGTCATGTGCGGCGTGACCTCCGGCCCCGGCAGCCCCGGATACGTCACCATCCCGGCGGTGATCACGTGACTCAGCTCCACGAACCGCGACATGCGGACCACCCTCCCGCACGAGGACCCGTGCTGTGGGTCTGCGGCGGGCCCCACCGCGTGTAGGGGGCAGGAGCCGGCAGAGGAGGTGCGCGTGGGCGACGGGGACCGGGGCTTCGCGGACTTCGTCGCCGCCGAGCAGGCGGCCCTGCTGCGCCTGGCCGTCCTCCTCTCCGGCGACCGCGGACATGCGGAGGACCTCGTGCAGACCGCACTGCTCAAGACCTACCGGCACTGGGACCGCATCAGCCGGTCCGGGCCGCCCTCGGCGTACGTGCGCCGGGTGCTGGTCACCACGCACGCCAGCTGGCGGCGCAGGCTGTCCACCACCGAGCAGGTGGTGGAGTCGGTGCCCGACCGGGCGGCGGCACCGCACCCGGACGGCGACGAGGAGCTGCGCGCCGCGCTGCGCGAGTTGCCGGTCCGGATGCGGACGGCGGTGGTGCTGCGCTACTTCGAGGACCTCTCCGAGCAGCAGACCGCGGACCTCATGGGCTGCTCGGCCAGCGCGGTGAACACCCAGACCGCCCGCGGCCTGGCCCGCCTGCGCGCCGCGCTCACCGCGCTGCAGCCGGCCGGTGGGGAGGAGCAGTGAGGGACGACGAGCTGCGGGCGCGCCTGACCGCCCTCGCCGACGCCACCGCGCCGCCGCCGCGGGCCGACCTGGCCGCGGTGGTCGAGCACCGGCACCGGGGCCGCCGCCGGACGCAGCTGCGGGTCGGCGCGGCCGCGGTGGCGGTTGCGGCGGTCGCCGTCGCCGTCCCGCAGGTGCTGGACGGGCAGCCGGCCGGGTCGGTCGCCGCGGTCGCCGACGCACCGGCACCGGAGGCGGGAACGGACGCCGACGGCTACGGCGGACCGACCTGGGGCTCGCTGGCCGACGACGCGGCCTTCCTCGAGGCGGTGCGCCGGCTGTCCTGGAGCGACCCGGGCGCCGGCCCGGCCGACCCTCCACCGACGGGGTCGCAGGTGCTCTTCGCCGGCGACGTGCCGGGCGGGCGCTGGGCGCTGGTCGCCCGCCCGCTGATCGTGCCGCCGCCGCTGCTGGACGACGACGAGCTCGAGCGGGAGCTGGGTACGGGGTCGGTCGCGCTCGCCTGGTTCGCCGGTCCCCCGGGCGCAGCGCCGGACGAGCTGCGGCTGCGGAGCGCGCCGGTGGTCACCGAGCCCGGGCTGCCGGCCGCGCTGTGGGACCGGACCGGCGGGACGCTGGCCGTCGTCTCGCCGTCGCCGGCCGCCGCCGCGCGGGTGGTCGACGAGGTCGGCACGCCACTGGCCGAGCTGCCGCTCACCGACGGGCTCGCAGTGCAGGCCGCCCCCGAGGGGACGGCGACGGTCGAGGTCCTGGCCGCGGACGGCACCGTGCTGGCCTCGATCCGGCCGATCGGGGCGGACCGGTGAACTGCGGGCGGGCCGTCGCGGTGGTCGGCGCGGCGCTGGCCCTGGCTGCCTGCGACGGTGGCGTCGGGCTGGTCTGCCCGGCCGTCGGCTGGTTCGACACGCTCACCGTGCAGCTGGCGGAGGACTGGCCCGACGGCGAGGGCCGCTCGGTCCGGCTCGACTGCGGTGGGCCGTGCGACCCGCCGGTCCTCTCCAGGGACCCCTCCCGGCTCACCGCGGCATGGGAGGGCTCGACGGCCCGGTTCACGGTGGGCATGTCCGTGCCGGACTCCGTCGAGGTCACCGTGCTCGGACCGGACGGCGCCGTCCTCGCCGAGCTCGACGCGGACCCGGACTGGGGGCGGGTCGGCGGCAGCGTGGAGTGCGGCGGCCCGCACGAGGCCACGGTGATCGTCCCGGCGCCCTGACCGGTCAGGCCCGGCGGCGGGCCCGCAGCACGGTGTCGGCGACGGGCAGCTCGCGACCGGCGGGACCGCTCGCCGTCCGCGGGCGGTCCTCGCAGACCACGACGTCCCAGGCCTCCGGGTCGAGCGTCGCGGCGACCTGCTGCGCCGAGAAGAACATCTC
>DASQNB010000410.1:0-4410 GCA_035645175.1 Geodermatophilus sp. | reverse complement strand
CTCCCAGATCCTCAGCTGGCGGGACAGCGCCGCCTGCTTCGCCCTGGCGCACTTCGTCGGCGTGACGCGCCCCGGCTTCGACCTGGGCGCCGCCCACCTGCCGGAGGGGGCCGTCAGCCTGGTCGAGGTGCCGGCGCTGGCGATCAGCTCCAGCGACTGCCGCGCCCGGGTCGGCCGCGGGATGCCGGTCTGGTACCTGGTGCCCGACGGCGTCGTGCAGTACATCGAGAAGCGCGGGCTGTACCGCGCGCCCACCGGGGCCCGCGCCATCACGCGAGAGGGCCTCGCCCACGCGGGTGTCGCCGGTCGCGACGGCGCGCCGTCCGGGGACCGGCCGACGTACGACCGGCCACCGGCGACGGCTCCCCGGACCGAGGGCCGGCCTCCCGAACCACCGACCACCGATCTTGAGGAGGTACCCCGATGACCGCCTCGACCGAGGCGCGGGAGACCGCACTGCTGGCCGCCCAGGCCGCCGCGGACAAGCTGGCGACCAACGTCGCCATCGTCGACGTCAGCGACCGGCTGGCCATCACCGACGCCTTCGTGCTGGCCTCGGCGCCCAACGAGCGCCAGGTGCAGGCGATCGTCGACGAGGTGGAGGAGCGCCTCCGCGAGCACGGCGTCAAGCCGGTGCGCCGGGAGGGCGTGGCCGAGGCCCGCTGGGTGCTGCTCGACTTCATCGACGTCGTCGTCCACGTGCAGCACGCCGAGGAGCGTGCCTACTACGCGCTCGAGCGGCTGTGGAAGGACTGCCCGACGATCCCGTTCGTCGACCGCGACGCCCCGGCTCCGGGGACGCCGACCGACGGGCCGGCCCCCGGCACCGCGACGCTGTCGGCCGACGACGTCGACCCGGCCAGCGCCGACCCCACGCCGCTGCCCCCCGAGCCGGCCGACGACGCCGGGGACGGTCCGCCGACCGGGGAGGGGCCGCTCGAGGGGGACGGTCCGGGGACGACCGGCAGGTGAGCCTCCCGGCACTCCCGGTGCCCCGGCTGGTCCTCTGGCGGCACGGGCGCACCGAGTGGAACGCCGCCGGCCGCTTCCAGGGCCAGCTGGACCCGCCGCTGGACGACGTCGGCCGCCGCCAGGCGGTGCGCACCGCCCCGCACCTGGCTGCGCCGCTGCCCGAGGGCACCCTCGTGGTGTCCAGCGACCTCGTGCGGGCCGCGGAGACCGCGGTGGCGCTCACCGACGTCCTCGGCGTCCCGCTGCGGCTGGACTCCCGGCTGCGCGAGGTCGGCATGGGCTCCTGGGAGGGGCTGACCCGGGAGGAGGTCGCCGACCGCCATCCCGAGCAGTACGCCGACTGGCTGGCCGGCCGGCCCATCACCGGACGCGGTGGGGAGGAGGCCGCCGACGTGCCGGAGCGGGCGCTGGCCGCGCTGCGTGACCTCCCCGAGGCCCCGGCGGCCGTGGTGGTCACGCACGGCGGTACCTCGGCGCGACTGCTGGAGGCCCTGCTCGGGTTGGGGCCCGAGCACCGCCGGGTCTTCGGCCCGCTGGCCAACTGCGCGTGGAGCGAGCTGGTCGAGCAGAGCGGCCGGTGGCGGCTGCTGCGGCACAACACCTCCGCCCCCGAGCTGCCCGACGGCCCGCCCCCGGCGCCGCGGCCGGGCGCCCGCCGCCCCGACGCCGGAGCCAGTCCCGAGGAGGGCGCGCCGGTGCCCACCCAGGACGCCGACGCCCTCTGAGCCCGGTCGCGGCCGGTCGGCACCCCGGCGGGCCGCCGGGATCCGCGGGCTAGCCTCGCCGGATGGTCGTCGCCGTGGTCACCGACTCCACGGCCTACCTGCCAGCCCGGCTCCTGGAGCAGTACGCGGTCGAGGTCGTGCCCCTCTACGTGGTCATGGCCGGCCACTCCGGCCGCGAGGGGGAGGACATCGGGCCGGCGGACGTCGCCCGCGCGCTCGGCGTCCGCGGACAGCGCGTCTCCACCTCCCGGCCGACGCCCGGTGACTTCGTGGCCGCCTACCGCCGGCGGCTGGCCGCGGGAGCCGACCGGATCGTCTCGGTGCACCTGTCCGCGGAGCTCTCCGGGACCGTGGACGCCGCCCGGCTGGCTGCCGCCCAGGTCGGTGAGCACGTCGTGACGGTGGTGGACTCCCGCTCGGCCGCGATGGGCAACGGGTTCGCCGTGCTCGCCGCAGCGCGGGCGGCCGCGCGCGGGGAGGACCCGGCCGCCGTGGCTGCGGCCGCCCGCGACACCGCCGCCGCGACCCGCACGCTCTTCGTCGTCGACACCCTCGAGCACCTGCGCCGTGGCGGCCGGATCGGGCACGCGGCCTCGATGATCGGCACCGCGCTGTCGGTCAAGCCGGTCCTGCACGTCGTCGACGGGCGGGTGGTGCCGTTGGAGAAGGTGCGGACGTCGGCACGGGCCCTCGTCCGGCTGGTCCAGCGCGCGGTGGAGGCCGCCGAGGGCGGGCCGGTGATGGTGGCGGTCCACCACCTGGCCGCACCCGAGCGGGCCGAGCGGCTGGCCGCCGACCTCGAGGAGAAGGTGCCCGGACTGCGCGAGCTCTACGTGAGCGAGCTCGGTGCCGCGATCGGCGCGCACGTGGGCCCGGGCGCCGTGGGCCTGGTCGTGGCGCCGGCCGGGCCGCCGCCGGCGGCCGCGCAGCAGGAGGACGCGCAGGACCGGTAGCCGGGACAGGGGGAGCACCGGTGCAGGGTGCCCGCCCGGCCCTCGCCCGGTCCCGCGGTGTCCACAGCCGGACCGGCCGTCCACAGTCCACCGGCGACCCGTCCGGGGCCGGCCGCCGCTCCCTAGCGTCGCGCCGGTGCGCCTCTCCTCCCGCCGCAGCGACGACGCCGACCTGATCCGGGACCGGCTGCGGGCCCTGCTGCACGAGAACCGTCCACCGGGCTGGGTGCCCGCCGACGACGAGGAGCCGGCCGACCCGGGGGAGGGACCACGGGTCGCGGCGGACGCCGACCTCCCCACCGGCTTCGGCCGGCACCGCGCCCCGGGCACCGCCGTCCGCGTGGCCCCCGGGCGCCGCGCCGCGTGGTCGCTGTGGGTGGTCGGCCTGCTCGCCGCGCTCCTGGTGGTCGGCGGCACCTGGCTCGGCCGCCCGCAGGTGGAGCCGGCGCCGGTCGAGCCGGCCCCGGTTGCGTCCCCCACGGAGGAGGGCCCTGCCGCGACGCCGTCGGTGGGGGTGGCGGCGGAGACCGCGGCCACGGTCGTCGTCTCCGTCGTGGGCACGGTGGCCCGGCCGGGGCTGGTCACCCTCCCGGAGGGTGCGCGGGTGGCCGACGCGATCGCGGCCGCCGGTGGGCTCCTGCCCGAGGCCGACGCCACTTCGGTCAACCTCGCCGCGGTGGTCTCCGACGGTCAGCAGGTGGCGGTCGGCGTGCCCGGCGCGGCGGTGGTCGACGGAGCCCCCGGCGGGGCGACCGCCGGGTCCGGGTCGGGCCCGGTGGACCTCAACGCGGCCACCGCCGCCGACCTCGACGCGCTGCCCGGCATCGGTCCGGTGCTCGCCCAGCGGATCGTGGAGCACCGCGAGCGCAGCGGGCCGTTCCGCTCCGTGGAGCAGCTGGACGACGTCCCCGGCATCGGCCCGGCCACCTACGCCGAGCTCGCCGAGCTGGTGGCGGTGTGAGCGAGCGCGCGGGCTCAACGATCGACACAGCAGGGCGACGCGGGGACGCTCCGCCGGAGCGCTGGTCCTGGGTGGACCTGCGGCTCGCGCCCGCGGCGGCCACGGTGTGGGGCGCCACCCTGCTGGCGCCGCTGCTGCCCGTCCCGGTGCTCGCCGGGGCGGTACCGGCCGCCGTCGCCGCCGCGGTGTGGGTGTCCCGGCGCCGCCGGTCACCCGCGGCGGTCGTGCTGCTGGGCGTCCTGGCGGCGCTCGCGGTCACCACCGCCACGGCGGCCGTCCGCGAGGCCGCGCGGGCGGCCTCACCGCTGGCCGAGGTCGCGGAGGGACGGCGGACCGTCGAGCTGCAGCTGGAGCTCGACGGCGACCCGACCGCGGTGCGTGGGGTGGGCCCGCCACGGGTCGTCGTCGAGGCCACGGTGACCGCACTCGACGACGGTGGGGCGCGCACCCGGCTGGACGACGCCGTCGTCCTCTTCGGTCCCGCGGACGAGTGGCTCGGGCTGCTGCCGGGCCAGGCGGTGCGAGTGCGGGCAGCGGTCTCCCCGGCCGCCGCGGACGAGGGGCTGGTGGCCCGGGTCTCGGCGCGGGCGCCACCGGCGCTGCTGGGCGACCCGCCGTGGGTGCAGCGGGCCGCCGGCGGCCTGCGGGAGGGACTGCGGGACGCCGCCCTCCGGGTGCTGGGGCCGCAGGCGGGCGGGCTCCTGCCGGGCCTGGTCGTCGGGGACACCCAGGCCATGGACCCGGTGCTCGTCGAGGACTTCCGGCGGGCGGGGCTGGCCCATCTGACGGCCGTGTCCGG
>DASQNB010000409.1:0-5257 GCA_035645175.1 Geodermatophilus sp. | reverse complement strand
CCTCCTCGCTGGCGCTCGTCGGAGCCGTGCCCGGAGGTGCTGTGTCCACGCGTGACCTCGCGAGCTCGGTCACGTCCCCGCCTCCCGGTGGGCGATGAGCCGCTCGTGCACGGCCTTGGGGACCAGCCCCGAGACGTCGCCACCGAAGGTGGCGATCTGCTTGACCAGGCTGGAGGACAGGTGGCCGACCTGGGGGGCGGTGGGCACGAACAGCGTCTCCACCGCGGCCAGCTCGCGGTTCATCTGCGCCATCTGCAGCTCGTACTCGAAGTCGCTGACCGCCCGCAGCCCCTTGACGATCACCGGGATGTCGTGGCTCCGGCAGTAGTCGACGAGCAGGCCCTGGAAGCTGTCGACGGTCACGTTGGGCACGTCGGCGACCGCGTCGCGCAGCAGCGCCATGCGCTCGTCCACGGTGAACAGCCCGGCCTTGCCGGGGTTCACCAGCACGGCGACGACCAGTTCGTCGTAGAGGGCCGCGGCCCGGGTGATGACGTCGACGTGACCGTTCGTCACGGGGTCGAACGACCCGGGACAGACCGCTCGCCTCACGGACAGCGACCGTACCGGAGCACGGCCTCGCCGTAGCGGCGATCGCGCAGTCCGTGCAGCGGTGTCGGCCACTCGAACGGTGCCTCGCGGGTCGAGCGCTCCACCACGACGACCGCGTCCTCGGCCAGCCAGCCACCTCTGACCAGCGCCTCCAGCACGCCGAGCACCTCGGGGAGCGGCGTGGCGTAGGGCGGATCGGCGAGGACGACGTCGAAACGGGCCGGCGGCGGCCCGGCGACGACGGTGGGTACCGAGCCGGACACGACGCGCCCGCCGGGCAGGCCCACCGTCTCCAGGTTGCCCCGCAGCACCGGCAGCACCCGCGGACCGTTCTCGACGAACACCACCTGGGCCGCGCCACGGCTGAGCGCCTCCAGCCCCAGCGCGCCCGAGCCGGCGTACAGGTCCAGGACGGTGGCGCCCTCGAGGTCGGTCAGCGTCGACAGGCTGTTGAACAACCCCTCCCGCGCGCGGTCGCCGGTGGGGCGCACGCCGGACGGCGGCACCTTCAGCCGGCGTCCGCCGGCGACGCCCGCGATCAGCCTGGTCACGGCCCCGTCCTGAGGCTCGCCCCGAGCCTGCGAGGGGTGAGGAGGACGGGGTCCTTTCTCACGCCTTCTCCAGGTACTCGGCGCGCTCGTCGGTGGCCAGCGCCGCCACCTCGATCGCCAGTCCCGGGTGGTCGGCCAGGCCGCGGTCGGTGGCCAGCAGCGCGGTGGCCTCGGCGCGCGCCTCGGCGATGAGCTGCTCGTCCTCCAGCAGCGAGAGCATCCGGATGCCCGAGCGGCGGCCGGACTGCGCGGCCCCGAGCACGTCGCCCTCGCGGCGGGTCTCCAGGTCCAGCCGGGCCAGCTCGAAGCCGTCGGAGGTGGCGGCCACCGCGGCCAGCCGCTGCCCGGTGGCCGAGCTGGTGGAGGCCTCGGACACCAGCAGGCACAGCCCCTGGTGCCTCCCGCGGGCGACCCGGCCGCGCAGCTGGTGCAGCTGGCTGACGCCGAAGCGGTCGGCGTCCATGACCACCATCACGGTGGCGTTCGGCACGTCGACGCCGACCTCGACGACGGTGGTGGCGACCAGCACGTCGATCTCGCGGGCGGCGAAGGCCCGCATGGTCGCCTCCTTCGCCTCCGGGGCCATCCGGCCGTGCAGGACCTCCAGGCGCAGCCCGGCCAGCGGCCCGGCGCGCAGCTCCTCGGCGACGTCGAGGACGGCCAGCGGCGGACGGCGGTCGGAGGTCTCCCCTGCCGGCGCGCCGTCGGCGTCGTCGGGCTCCTCCTCGGTGGCCGCGTCCTCGCCGATGCGCGGGCAGACGACGTAGGCCTGCCGGCCGGCGGCGACCTCCTCGCGCAGCCGCTCCCAGGCACGGCCGAGCCAGGCCGGCTTGTCCCGGACGGGGACCACCGAGCTGGCCACGCCGCCGCGCCCGCCGGGCAGCTGGCGCAGCGTGGAGGTCTCCAGGTCGCCGTAGACGGTCATCGCGACCGTCCGCGGGATCGGCGTCGCGGTCATCACCAGCACGTGCGGCGGCCGGTTGCCCTTGGCCCGCAGCGCGTCGCGCTGCTCGACGCCGAACCGGTGCTGCTCGTCGACGACGACCAGGCCCAGGTCGGCGAAGTCCACGCCCTCCTGCAGCAGGGCGTGCGTGCCGACGACGATGCCGGCGCCGCCGTCGGCTACCGCGGCGCGTCCCGCCCGGCGGGCGGCGGCCTTCTGCGAGCCGGTGAGCAGCACGACCCGGGTGCCGGCCGCGTCGCCGTCCAGCTCACCGGCGCGGCCCAGCGGGCCGAGCATCGCGCCGATGCTGCGCGCGTGCTGGGCGGCGAGCACCTCGGTGGGCGCCAGCAGCGCGGCCTGCCCGCCGGCGTCGACGACCTGGGCCATGGCGCGCAGCGCGACGACGGTCTTGCCGGCGCCGACCTCGCCCTGCAGCAGCCGGTGCATCGGCTGCTCGCGGGACAGCTCGGCGGCCAGCTCCTCCCCCACCGCGCGCTGCCCCTCGGTCAGCGCGAAGGGCAGCGCGGCGTCGACGGCGTCCAGCAGCCCGCCGGCCCGCCGCGGCCGGGCCACCCCGGGCTCCAGCGCGGCAGCGCGGCGGCGGGCGGCCAGCGTCAGCTGGAGGGTGAGCGCCTCGTCCCACTTGAGCCGGTGCGCCGCGTGCTCGACGTCGTCGTCCGAGGTGGGCCGGTGGACGTCCAGCAGCGCCGCGGACAGGCTGGGCAGCCCGTGCCGGGCACGCAGCTCCTCGGGCAGCGGGTCCTCGACGAAGCCGAAGCCGCCGGAGGCGTCGAGCAGCAGCCGCACCGACTTCTGGATGACCCAGCTGGAGACGTCCTTGCTCGCCGGGTAGATCGGGATGAGCGCGCGGGCCCAGTCGGTGTCGTCGTCCCCGGTGATGAGGTGGCAGTCGGGGTGGGCGAACTGCTTGCTCCGCCGGTACTCGCCGACCGTGCCGGCGAACAGCCCCCAGGCGCCCTCGTGCAGGTTGGCGTGCCGGCGGTTGAAGAAGACCAGCTGCATGGAGCCGGCGCCGTCGCCCACGGTGACCTCGGTGAGGGTGCCCGGCCGGTTGCGCATCTTCCGCGTGGCAACCCGGCGCACCTGGGCCAGCACGGTGACCCGGTCGCCGACCTGCAGGTCGTCCAGGCGGGTCATCTCGCCGCGCTTGGCGTAGCGGCGCGGGTAGTGCCGCAGCAGGTCGCGCACCGTGTACAGGTCCAGCTGCTCGGCCATCGCCCTGGCCGTCTTGGCGCCGAGCACCCGGTCCAGCCGGGTCGTCATCCCCACCGCCATCACTCCACCCCCACCTGCAGCGGGACCCCCTCGGGTGCGCCGTCGTAGCGGGTGACCTCGACCGTCGGGTGCCGGCCCGCGAGGTGGGCGCAGACCGCGCCGGCGAGGTCGGCGTCCGGGCCGACGACGAGGGTCACCAGTTCCCCGCCGGCCGACAGCATCCGGTCGAGCAGCTCGCAGGCGACCGCGGCCGGCTCCCCGCCGATGAGCAGGACGTCGCCCTCCGCCGAGCCGAGCACGTCGCCCGGCGCGCAGCGGCCCGCACTGGTCAGCGCCTCGTGCTCGGCGACGGTGACCTCGGCCCAGCGGGTCGCCGCGGCCGCCTCGGCCATGGTGATCACGTCGTCGCCGAAGCGCCGGGCCGGGTCGGCGACGGCGAGCGCGGCCAGGCCCTGCACCGGCGAGCGGGTGGGGACCACGGCGACGTCGCGCCCCTCCTCGCGGGCGCGCTCGGCGGCGCGCGAGGACAGCGCGGTCAGGTCCGTGTCGTTGGGCAGTACGACGACGCCGGCCGCGCCCGAGCCCAGGACCGCGGCGAGCACGTCGTCCTCGGTGACGCCGCCCGGCCCGCAGGGGACGACGGTGGCGCCCTCGTCGGTGAACAGCCCCGCCAGCCCGCCGTCCGGGACGATCGCCACGACCGCCCGCGCGCCGGGCGTCGGCGCCGGCGGCCGCACCGGGGCCAGCGGGCTGACCGAGATGCGGTACGGGCGGCCGGCCTCGATGCCGGCCTCGATCGCCGCGCCGACGTCGCTGACGTGCACGTGCACGTTCCACTCGCGCCCGCCCGGGGTGTCGACGCCGACGACCACCAGGCTGTCGCCGAGCGCGGCCAGCCGGTCCTGCAGCCGGGCGACGGCGGCCTCGTCGCTGTCGGTGAGCAGGTACTGCACCTCGCTGCCGGGGCCTGCCGGCGGCTGGTGCGGCAGGTCGCGGGAGTCCGGCCCGTGGGTGTGCCCGGCGTGGGGGCCGCGCCCGGCCGGGCGGACCAGCGGCGGGCGGGCCGGCTCCACACCGGTCACCGTGGTCACGAGCGCGTCGAGGACCAGGCACAGCCCCGCTCCCCCGGCGTCGACCACCCCCGCGTCGCGCAGGGCGGCCAGCTGCCCCGGCGTCTCCTCGAGGGCGGCGCGGGCACCGTCGGCGGCGGCCCGCACGACCTCGCCCAGCCCGGTGTGCCCGCGGGCGACCGAGGCGACCGCGGCCTCCCCGCCGGCGCGGGCCACCGTGAGGAAGGTCCCCTCCTCGGGGTCGGCGACCGCGCCGTAGGCGGTGTCGGCAGCCTTCTGCAGGGCGGCGGCGAGGGTCGGCCCGTCGGCCGGGGGCTGGCCCGCGAGCTGGTCGGCCAGCCCGCGCCACAGCTGCGCGAGGATGGTGCCGGAGTTGCCGCGGGCGCCCAGCACCGCGCCGCGGGCCATCGCGGCCCAGGCCGGCTCGGTGCCCTGCGGCCCCGCCTCGTCGAGCACCGCCAGGGCGGCCTCGGCCGTGGCCAGCAGGTTGGTGCCCGTGTCGCCGTCGGGCACGGGGAAGACGTTGAGGTCGTCGAGGCGGCCCCGGGCCGCGGACAGGGCGGCGACCGCGGCCCGGCACCACTGGCCGACCGCGGCGTCGTCGAGCGCCGGCAGCACGGCCGGAGGGTACCCACGCGGACCGACGGCACCGGGTGCGCGACCGACGGCCACCGCCCTGCGCGACGTCCCCGCCGGGGAGCGGTTAGACTCTTCGTTGGTCTGTGTGCGGGCGCGTCGGCGTGCCGCCGTCCGTGAAACGAACATCTGGGAGTGATCCACCGTGGCTGCCGTGTGCGATGTCTGTGGCAAGGGGCCCGGTTTCGGTATGTCGGTGTCGCACTCGCACCGCCGCACGCCGCGCCGTTGGAACCCGAACATCCAGTCCGTGCGGGCGCTCGTCGCCC
>DASQNB010000408.1:0-16960 GCA_035645175.1 Geodermatophilus sp. | reverse complement strand
GGTCGCCTACGTGGCCGAGGAGGTCGCCGGCCCGCGCGCCGCGGCGGTCAACGCCCTGTACGTCTCCGGGACGGCGTTCGGCGGCTTCCTCGGCCGGTTCGTGTCCGGCGCGGTCGCCGAGCCCCTGGGGTGGCGGGCGTCGTTCGTCGCGCTCGCGACCGTGCTGCTGCTCGTGCTCGGTGCGGTCGCGGCGTGGCTGCCGCGGGAACGGCGCTTCCAGGCCTCGCCCGGCCTGCTCGCGGGGGTGCGCGGCATCGGCGGGCACCTGCGCGACCGGCGGCTGCTGGGCACCTGCGCGGTCGGGGCCTCGGTGCTGTTCGTGCAGGTCGGTGCCTTCACCTACGCCGGGCTGCACCTGGCCGGTCCGCCGTTCGGGCTGGGTACGGCGCAGGTCGGCGCGGTCTTCGCGGTGTTCCTGGTCGCCGTCGTCGTCACCCCGCTCACCGGCCGGCTGGTGGCGCGGGTCGGCCGCCGGGTCGTCCTCGTCCTGGCCACGGGGGTCACGCTGGCCGGCCTGGCGCTGACCCTCGTGCCGGTCACCGCGGCCGTCGTCGGCGGGCTCGCGGCCTCCTGCACCGGGGTGTTCGCCGCGCAGACCTGCGCCACCGCGCAGGCCGCCTCGGGCGGGGGCCGGGCACGGTCGAGCGCGGTCGGGCTCTACCTGACCTGCTACTACGCGGGCGGGGGCGTCGGCGCGGTCGCCCCGGCGCCGCTGTTCTCGGCCCTCGGGTGGGGCGCCTGCGTGGCGCTGCTCTGTGCCGTCGCCGTCCTGGCCGCGGTCGCGGCGCTGGTCAGCTGGCCGGCGCGGGCCGGCGTTCAGCTCCCGGACAGCAGCGCCCGCACGGCGTCGAGCGTGTCGGCGTCGGCCGGTGACCGGTCCGGCCGGTAGCGCAGCACCCGGGCGAAGCGCAGCGCGACGCCGCCGGGGTAGCGCGGGCTGCGCTGGGCACCGTCCAGGGCGATCTCCACGACCAGTTCCGGCTTCAGGAGCACGCCCCACTCGGACTGCTCGCGGGCGAGCCCGGGGAAGGTCTCGGTCTGCCAGTCCAGCAGCTCGTCGGTCATCCCCTTGAAGGTCTTGCCGACCATCACCGGCTCGCCGCCGTCGGGGTCGCGCGCGCCGAGGTGGATGTTGGACAGCTTCCCGGAGCGCCGTCCGTACCCCCACTCCGCGCCGAGCACGACCAGGTCGAGGGTGTGCACCGGCTTGACCTTCTGCCACGCCTTCCCGCGCCGGCCGGCGGCGTAGGGCGCGTCGAGCGCCTTGACCACGACGCCCTCGTGCCCGGCGGTGAGCGCGCCGTCGAGCATGTCGGCCGCCTGCTCGGGGGTGGGCCGGCGGACGCCGGGCATCCGCAGCGCGGCGTGCTCGTCGCCGGCCAGCAGGCTCGCGAGCGCGTCGAGGCGGACCGACAGCGGCTCGTCGAGCAGGTCGCGGCCGTCGAGGTGCAGCAGGTCGAAGAAGAACGGGCTGAGCAGCACCCCGGCGTCGTCGGCCCCGCCCCTGATGAGCTCGCTGCCGAAGCGGCTCATCGTGTCCTGGAAGGCGCGCGGCCGGCCGTCGTCGTCCAGGGCGAGGGTCTCCCCGTCGAGGACGGCGGTGCGGCTCGGCAGCGACCGCACCTGGCCGACCAGCTCGGGCACGCTGTCGGTGACCTCGCGCAGGGTGCGGGTCCAGACGCGGACGACGTCGCCGTCCCGGTGCACCTGGATGCGGGCGCCGTCCAGCTTGTGCTCCACGGTGACGTCCTCGCCCAGGTCGGCCAGCGCGGCGTCCAGCGAGGAGCCGGGGCTGGCGAGCATCGGCCGCACCGGGCGGCCGACCTGCAGGTGCACGGCCTCCAGCGCGGGCGCACCGCCGACCAGGGCGGTGGCGGCGGTGTCGGGGAGGCTGCCGGACAGCATGAAGGCCCGCCGCACGGTGGCGGCCGGGACGCCGGACGCCGTGGCGGTCGCGTCGAGGACGACGCCCTCGAGCGCGCCCTGCCGCAGCTCGCCGGTCAGCAGCCGGACGAGGAAGCGCTGCTCGTCGAGGGTGGCGGCGGTGAACAGCCGCTCGAGGACCGCCTCGCGCCGGCCCGTCGACCCGGTGCCGGTGGTGCCGGCCAGCTCGGTGAGGGCCCGCTCGACGTCGCCGACGAGCAGCTGCGGCTGCCCGGCCGGGTCGTGCGCGAGCCGGGTGAGGGTCCGCCAGCCGACGCCGAGCCGGGCCTGCAGGGTGTCGCCGGCCAGCCACGCAGTGACCGGCCGCACCTCGTCGTCGTCCGCCCGGCGCAGCAGGTCGGCGATCACGGCGGCCTTGGCCGTGCGCGAGCGGGTGGCCGCGACCGCGGCGGAGGCGGCGACGACGTCGGCGAGCAGCACGGCGCCATGGTGGCAGCCGGGTCCGACGGGATGCGTCGGCGCGGGAAGGCGGCGGCGGGCGGAACGAGCACGACAGCGCAGTGCGCCGGCACTGCGAGCGGCGGGTGCTGCTCAACGGCACCGGCACCGTCGTCCTCCGCTGATCGACAGACCGGCGGGGCCGCCTTGACGGGACACCATGGCGCCGACAACGCTGTCCCGTCGATCGGAACACCGAGCGTTCTGCGCAACAGAGGACGGGGAGAGACATGGCCACCCTGCTCATCGGCGGCACCTGGCGGAGGGGGGCCTCGGGGCAGCAGCGCGACGTCGTCAACCCCGCCGACCAGAGCGTCGTCGCCAAGGTCGACGAGGCCACCGCCGAGGACGTCGCCGACGCGGTCGGCGCGGCCCGCCGCGCCTTCGACGCCGGGGACTGGCCGCGGACGCCGGCCCGGGAGCGGGGCGCCCTGCTGGACCGGGTCGCCGACCTGCTGCTGCGCGACAAGGAGGACATCGCGCGCCTGGAGACCCGCGACACCGGCAAGACGGTGGGGGAGAGCCGGCAGGACGTCGACGACGTCGTCGCCGTCTTCCGCTACTACGCCGACCTCGCCGACAAGGACCCCGGCCGGTTGGTGGACGCCGGGCGCCCGGACGTGGTCAGCCGGGTGGTGTACGAGCCGGTCGGCGTCTGCTCGCTGATCGCGCCGTGGAACTACCCGCTGCTGCAGATCTGCTGGAAGGTCGCCCCGGCGCTGGCCGCCGGCAACACCGTCGTCGTCAAGCCCAGCGAGGTGACCCCGCTGACGACCATCCGCCTCGTGGAGCTCGTCGAGGAGGCCGGCGCCCCCGAGGGCGTGGTCAACCTCGTCCTCGGCGACGGGGCGGTCGTGGGCGCGGCGATGGTCGAGGACCCCCGGGTGGACATGGTGTCCTTCACCGGCGGCCTGGCCACCGGTCAGTGGATCCTGCGCGCGGCCGCCGAGACGGTGAAGAAGGTGACCGTCGAGCTCGGCGGCAAGAACCCCAACATCGTCTTCGCCGACGTCGACCTCGAGACCGCCGTCGACAACGCCGTGACGGCGGTCTTCGTCCACTCCGGCCAGGTGTGCTCCGCGGGGGCCCGGCTGATCGTGCAGGACGAGATCGCCGACGCCTTCCTCGCCGCGGTGGCCGAGCGGGCCGAGCGCATCCGTCTCGGCGACGGCTTCGACCCGGCGACCGAGTCCGGCCCGCTGGTCTCCGAGCAGCACCGGGCCAAGGTCGAGGAGTACGTCGCGACCGGCCTGCGCGAGGGCGCCCGGCTGGTCGCCGGCGGCCGTCGTCCCGAGGAGCCGGAGCTGGCCGGCGGCTTCTTCTACCGGCCGACGGTCTTCGCCGACTGCCGGCGCGACATGCGGATCGTGCAGGAGGAGTCCTTCGGGCCGATCCTCACCGTGGAGCGCTTCGCCACGGAGGAGGAGGCGATCGAGCTCGGCAACGACACGCACTACGGGCTGTCCGGAGCGGTGTGGACCGCGGATGCCGGCCGCGCCGAGCGGGTGGCGCGTGCCCTCCGGCACGGGACGGTCTGGGTCAACGACTTCGGCCCGTACCTGCCGCAGGCGGAGTGGGGTGGCTTCGGGCGCTCGGGCAACGGACGCGAGCTCGGCCCCTCCGGCCTCGCCGAGTACCGCGAGGCCAAGCACATCTGGCACAACACGGCCCCCCAGCCGGCCGGCTGGTTCACGGCCTGACCCGGCACACCCCCGACCCCTCGACCGGACGGACGGCCCATGAGCGCGAGCGCGCACCCGACACAGGACGGCGACTCCCACCTCGCCGAGTTCGGCTACAAGCAGGAGCTGGACCGCAGCATCGGGAGGTTCTCCAGCTTCGCGGCCGGCGTCAGCTACATCTCGATCCTGACCGGCACCTTCCAGCTGTTCTACTTCGGTTTCGGGGCGGGTGGGCCGGCCTACCTGTGGTCGTGGCCGATGGTCTTCGTCGGCCAGCTCATGGTGGCGCTGTGCTTCGCCGAGCTGGCCGCGCGGTACCCGGTGGCGGGGTCGCTCTACAACTGGACCAAGCGGCTGGGCAGCCGGACCACGGCGTGGATGACCGGCTGGATGATGCTCACCGCCTCGATCGTCACGCTGTCGGCGACCGTGCTGGCCTACCAGATCACGCTGCCGCAGCTGTGGTCGGGCTTCCAGGTCGTCGGTGACGGCACCGGCACCTACGACTTCGCCGTCAACGCGGTCATCCTCGGCAGCGCGCTCATCCTGTTCACCACGCTGGTCAACGCCTTCGGCGTGAAGCTCATGGCCCGCATCAACAGCACCGGCGTCTTCATCGAGCTGGTCGCCGCGGTGCTGATCATCGTCATCCTGGCGTTCGCGATGACCCGCAGCCCGGTGGAGGTCCTCACCGACACCGGCGGCCGCGGCGATGGCCGGCCGACCGGCTACCTCGGGGCCTTCCTCGTCGCGTCGCTGGCGTCGGCCTACGTCATGTACGGCTTCGACACCGCCAGCTCGCTCGGGGAGGAGACCATCGAGCCCCGGCGGACCGCGCCCCGGGCGATCCTCCGCGCGGTCACCGCCTCGTTCCTCCTCGGCGGCCTCATCCTGCTCTTCGGCCTGATGGCGGCCGAGGACCTCACCGACCCGCAGCTGTCGTCGAGCACCGGCGGGCTGCAGTACGTGCTGCTGCAGGCGGCGGGCACCGGGCTGGGCAAGGTCTTCCTCGCCTGCATCGTCGTGGCGATCACCGTCTGCTGCCTGGCGGTGCACACGGCGACGATCCGGATGATGTTCGCGATGGCGCGGGACAACAACCTGCCCTTCAGCGCCCAGCTGTCCCGGGTCGACCCCAAGCGCAAGACGCCGGTCGTCCCGGCCGTGGTCATCGGCGTCCTGTCGATCAGCATCCTGCTGATCAACATCCGTCAGCCGCAGATCTTCACGGTGATCACCAGCATCGCGATCATCATGATCTACCTGGCCTACCTGCTGGTGACCGTGCCGATGCTGATCAGCCGGGTGCGGGGCCGCTGGCCGCTGCCGGCCGCGGCCGGCGAGGAGCGGTACTTCTCGCTCGGCCGCTGGGGCCTGCCGGTCAACCTGCTGGCCGTGCTCTGGGGTGCCGGCATGGCGCTGAACCTGGCCTGGCCGCGGCGCGAGGTCTACAACGCCACCGAGCCGTACCACTGGTACCTGCAGTGGGGTGCGTTCGTCGTCATCGGCGCGATCACGCTGATCGGGCTGGCCTACTACCTGCTGCGCCAGCGGCACCACACCGGCGTCCTGCCCGAGCACGCCGCCGAGGCACCGGCCCGGGTCGCGGCGCCCCGCGACCCGGGCGAGGACCCGGGCCGGACGGAGGTCCCGGTGGGCGGCATCCGCTGAAAGAGGACCACCCTTCCCCCCACGCCTCGCAGGCTCGGCGCGGGGGGCTGAAGGGTGGCCGTTCCAGTCCGTCCCCGGGGCTCGCGGCGAGCCTCTGGACGGGGCCACCCGGGCCGGGCCGGGCGGGGCGGTGAGGGACGTGGCCGACTTCCTCGGCGCGCGCCCGCCGTTCGACGCGCTGACGCCCGAGGAGCTCTACCAGGTGGCGTCGGCCGCGGAGGTCGAGTTCGTCGCGGCCGGCGCCACGCTGGTCGAGCAGGGCGGCGCGCCGGTGGCGCACCTGTGGCTGGTCCGCAGCGGCGCGCTGGACGTCGTCCACGACGGGCGGGTCCTCGACGAGCTCGGCCCCGGCGAGCTGTTCGGCCAGGCGTCGATGCTCTCCGGGCTCCCGGCCCGGTTCAGCGTCGTCGCGGCCGAGGACACCCTCTGCTACCGGATCCCCGCCGACGTCGCCCGCCCGGTCCTCGCCCAGCCGGCCGGGCTGCGCTTCGTGGCCCGGTCGCTGCTGGCCGACCCGGTGCCCCGGCGGTACGAGGTCGAGCCGGTCGTCGACGCCGCCCACCGCCCGGTCGCGGACCTGCTGCGCGGCGCCCCGGTCGTCTGCGCACCCGGTACGGCGGTCGGGGAGGCCGCGCGGCGGATGACCGATGCGGGGGTGACCGCGGCCGTGGTCGCGGGCCGGGGCGACGCGCTGGGGATCGTCACCGACCGGGACATGCGTGCCCGGGTCCTGGCCGTGGGCCGCAGCGCCGACACCCCCGTGGCCGAGGTGATGACCTACCCCGCGCACACCGTCTCGGCCGACCGGATGAGCGGGGAGGTGCTCCTGGACATGCTGGAGCGCGGCATCCGCCACCTGCCGGTGCTGCGCGCCGACGGCCGGGTGCTGGGTGTCCTCGAGGATGCCGACCTGCTGGCGGCCGCCCCGCGCAGCAGCTTCCACCTGCGCGCCGCGATCGCCCGCGCCCGTACCGTGCGCGACCTCGTCGTCGCGGCCGGCGGACTGCGCCCGGCGCTGCTGGCGCTGCACGACGCGCGGGTCGCCGCCGCCGACATCGCCGGCATCCACTCGGTGGTCGCCGACGCGCTGACCCGGCGGCTGGTCCAGCTCACCGTCGCGGAGTCCGGCGAGCCCGCGGTGCCCTTCACCTGGCTGGCGCTGGGCAGCCTGGCCCGCCGGGAGGCCGTGCCGTCCTCGGACGTCGACAGCGCGCTGGTCTGGTACGGCGTCGCCGACGACCAGCAGCGCGCCGAGCTGCGCGCGACGGCCGAGGCGGTGGTCGCCGGCCTCGCGGCGTGCGGCTTCCCGGCCGACACGCAGGGCGCCACGGCGACCTCCCCGCTGTTCATGCGCTCCCACGCCGGCTGGCGGGAGGTCGCCTCCGGCTGGCTGGCCGACCCCACCCAGGACAAGGCGCTCGTCCTCGTCTCGCTGATGGTCGACGGCCGGCCGGTGTGGGGGATCCGCAGCGGGTCGGCCCTGCCCGAGCTGTTCCGCGACGCCCGCCGGCACCCGGGGTTCCTCACCCTGCTCGCCCGCTTCGCGCTGGGCCACCGGCCGCCGACCGGCTTCTTCCGCGACTTCGTCGTCGAGCACGGCGGGGCACACGCCGGCCGGCTGGACCTCAAGACCGGCGGCCTGCAGCCGATCGTCGACCTGGCCCGCTGGGCGGGGATGGCCGCCGGCGTCACGAGCGCCTCCACCGCGGCCCGGCTGCGGGCCGCCGCGGACGCCGGCGTGCTCCCCGAGGCCGACGTGCGCACACTGGGGGAGGCCTTCGACCTGGTCCTGGAGCTGCGGGTGGACCACCAGGTGGCGCAGCTGCGGGCCGGTGAGCGCCCGGACGACCACCTGGCTCCCGCGGAGCTGGACCCGGTGACGCGTGGGGCGCTCCGGGAGGCCTTCCGCGCCGTCACCGCGGTGCAGCGGCGGGTGCAGGGGCGGCTGCGGCAGGGTGTGGCGTGAGGCGGCCGGGAGCCGGGCGGCCGGGCGGCGAGGTGGCGCGGGCCTACCGCGACGCCCCGCGCACCCCGCGCGGCACCGCGTGGCGGGAGGCGTCGTTCTGCGTCGTGGACCTGGAGCTGACCGGCCTGGACCCGCGGCGGCACGAGATCGTGTCGTGGGGGGCGGTCTGCGTCGAAGGCGGCCGGGTGGTCTGCGGCTCGGCGGCCGAGGGGCTGGTCCGCCCGCTGCGCGGCGTGCCGGCCGAGGCGGTGCGCGTCCACGGGCTGCGGGCGGCCGACCTCGCCGACGCGCCGCCGCTGCACGAGGCGCTCGACGAGCTGCTGGCGGTCATGGCCGGCCGGGTCCTGGTGGCCCACGCGGCCTGGGTCGAGCGCGCCTTCCTCGGCCGCGCGCTCCGGGCCGCCGGAGTGCGGCTGCGCAGCCCCGTCCTCGACACCCGCGCGCTCGGCCGGCTGTGGCTGGCCGGCACCGGCGCTCGCCCGCCGGCCGTGCTGTCCCTGGCGGGCCTCGCCACCGCCCTCGGCCTGCCCAGCCACCGGCCGCACGAGGCCAGTGGCGACGCGCTCACCACCGCCCAGGTCTTCGTCGCCCTGGCCACCCTGATGGAGGGCGCCGGCCCGGAGACGGTCGCCACCCTGGCCGCCGCCGACGCGCGGCTGCGCGTGCAGCCGCCCTGAGCGAGGACCCCTCCTCGGCGTCCCCGAGCAGGCGAGGCCTGAGGGAGGACGGCGGCCCCCTGCAGGACCCCGCCGCGAGTGTGCGAGTGCCGGAGGGGCAGGGGGGTCCTCTCTCAGGCTCGGCCGGCGGTCTCGGCGGTCTCGGGGACCGGCGTGGGCCGGTGCCGGTGGAACTCGACGTGCTCCGGCGCCAGCGGGGTGTTGCCGAGGACGAGGTCCGCGGCCTTCTCGGCCAGCATCATGATCGGCGCGTAGATGTTGCCGTTCGTCACGTAGGGCATGACCGATGCGTCGGCGACGCGCAGCCCCTCCAGCCCGTGCACCCGCATGGTCGCCGGGTCCACCACCGACAGGGCGTCGGTGCCCATCTTCGCGGTGCAGGACGGGTGCAGGGCGGTCTCGGCGTCCCTGGCGACCCAGGCGAGGATCTGTTCGGGCGTCTCGATCTCCGGCCCGGGGGAGATCTCCCCGGAGCTGTACTCGGCGAAGGCCGGCTGCGCGAGGATCTCCCGCGCGATCTGCACGGCCTCCACCCACTCGCGCCGGTCCTGGTCGGTGGACAGGTAGTTGAACCGCATGGCCGGCTTGACCCGCGGGTCGGCCGACCTGATCTTGAGGGTGCCGCGGGCGTCGGAGTACATGGGCCCGATGTGCACCTGGTAGCCGTGGTCGCCGGCCGGCATCGTCCCGTCGTAGCGGACGGCGATCGGCAGGAAGTGGAACATCAGGTTCGGGTAGGCGACGTCGTCGTTGCTGCGGAGGAAACCGCCGGCCTCGAAGTGGTTGGTCGCCCCGAGGCCCCGGCGGAGGAAGAGCCACTCGGCGCCGATCCGCGGCTTGTTCCACCACTTCATCCCGGGCGCGATCGAGACCGGCTGCCGGCAGGCGTGCTGGATGTAGACCTCGAGGTGGTCCTGCAGGTTCTCCCCGACGCCGGGCAGGTCGGCGACGACGTCGATGCCGAGAGAGGACAGGTGCGTGCCGTCGCCGACCCCGGACAGCTGCAGCAGATGGGGGGTGTTGATCGCGCCTCCGCTGAGGACCACCTCGCCGGCCTGGACGGTCCGGACCGCCCCCCGGCCGACCCGGTACTGCACGCCGACGGCCCGGTTGCCCTCGAACAGCACCTTCGTGACGAGGGCGCGGGTGCGCACGGTCAGGTTGGGGCGGGACAGGACCGGGTGCAGGTACGCCCGGGAAGCGGACAGCCGGCGGCCGTGGTGCACATTGCGGTCGAAGGGTGCGAACCCCTCCTGCCGGTAGCCGTTGACGTCGTCGGTGAGCGGGTGTCCGGCTTCCTGCACCGCGGCGAAGAAGGCCTGGAACAGCGGGCTGGTGGCCGGTCCGCGCTCGAGGACGAGCGGCCCGTCGTGTCCGCGGAACGGGTCGTCGGGGACGGCGGCCAGGCAGTTCTCCATGCGCTTGAAGTAGGGCAGGCAGTGGGCGTGGTCCCAGTCCTGCATGCCCGGGTCGGCGGCCCAGCGCTCGTAGTCCAGCGGGTTGCCGCGCTGGAAGATCATCCCGTTGATGCTGCTGGAGCCGCCCAGCAGCTTGCCGCGGGCGTGGTGGACCCGCCGGCCGCCCATCCAGGGCTCGGGCTCCGACTCGTACTTCCAGTCGTAGAACCGGTTCCCGATCGGGATGGTGAGCGCGGCCGGCATGTGCACGAAGACGTCCCACCGGGAGTCCTTCCGGCCGGCCTCGAGGACGAGGACGCTCGTCCCCGGGTCGGCGCTGAGCCGGTTGGCCAGGACGCTGCCGGCCGACCCGCCACCGACGACCACGAAGTCGTACCTCTGCTCGGCCATGTCTTCTCCTCGGGTGTGGGGTCTCCGGGAACGGTCCCGCGTCAGGCGCCGGCGGGGACCGCGGTCCGCAGTTGGCGGCGCCAGCGCGTGAACAGCCGGGGCTGGTCCACCCCGAGCACGGCGACCGGCCGCCCGTCGCGCTCGTACACGGCGAGGAAGCTGCGGTCCGCGCAGCTGCCCTCGACCACGCGGACCTCGTCGCCCTCGCGGCGGCAGCCCGCGAACTGGATGCGAACCCCGTACTGGTCGGACCAGAAGTACGGGACCGCCGGCGGGACCGGGACGTCGCTGCCGAGCAGCGCGGCCACCGCGGTGGCCGGCTGCTCCAGCGCGTGCGTCCAGTGCTCGGTCCGCACCGGCCGTCCGAGGGCGGGCGACCAGGCGGCCGCGCAGTCGCCGACCGCCACCACGCCGGGCAGCGACGTGGCGCCGCGCTCGTCGGTGACGACGCCGTCGCGCAGGTCCAGGCCGGACCCGGCCAGCCACTCCACGTTGGGCAGGGCGCCGATGCCGACGACGACGACGTCGGCGGGCAGCCGGCGTCCGTCGGCCAGCTCGACGACCTGCATCCGGGAGGTGCCGGTCAGGCCGGCGACGCCGGTCCCGGTCAGCAGCCGCACCCCGTGCTCGGCGTGCAGCCCGGCGCAGACGCCGCCCATCTCCGGGCCGAGCGGGCCGGCGAGCGGCACCGGCAGGCTCTCGACGACGGTCACCTCGAGGCCGAGGCCGCGCGCGGTGGAGGCCACCTCGGCGCCGACGAAGCCCGCGCCGATGACCACCAGGTGCGCGCCGGGGACCAGGTCGGCGCGGAGGGCGACCGCGTCGTCGAGGGTGCGCAGCACGTGGACGCCGGCCGGCGACGCCGCGCCGTCCTCCGACTCCGTGCCGGGCAGGCGGCGGGCACGGGCCCCGGTGGCCAGCACGACGCCGTCGGCGCGGACCTCCCCGCCGTCGGCCAGCCGCACCGCGCGGGTGGCCGGGTCGAGGGCGACGGCCGTCGTGCCCAGCCGCCAGTCCAGCTCCAGCGCGTCGTCGTCCGGCCCGCTCAGGGCGAGGGCGTCGGCCGAGGCGGTGCCGGCGAGGAACTGCTTGGACAGCGGCGGCCGGTCGTAGGGCGCGTGGCGTTCGTCCCCGACGACCACGACCCGGCCCTCGTAGGACTGCGCCCGCAGTGCGCGGGCCGCCGACAGGCCGGCCAGGGACCCCCCGACCACGGCGACGGTCGGCCTCACGCGGCCCCCTCGGCAGCCACGCCGGGATGCACGTGGACGACGCCGGCGACGACGGTCACCAGGTGCGTACGGACCGGCATCTTGGCGGGCGGGCCGGACGGCTCGCCGGTGCGCAGGTCGAAGCAGGACGCGTGCAGGGGGCACTCGATCGTGCAGCCCTCGAGCCAGCCGTCGGCCAGCGAGGCGTCCTGGTGGGTGCAGGTGTCGTCGATCGCGTAGAACTCACCGTCGACGTTGAAGACGGTGATGGCCACGTCGGCGGTCACCGTCCTCGCCTCACCGGGGGACAGCTCGCTGGTGGCGCAGACCGGGATCATGCGGGGCTCCGTAGCGGATCCGAGTTGCGGGACGCGCAACCGCCTTCGATTCGCGCAACAGCGTCTCCGGCGCACGGTGTGGCGTCAAGGGGTGCCAGGGCATGGTGTGGCGGCGTCCCGGTGCCTACGCTGGGCCTCGTGGCCAGTGACGAGAGCCACCCAGGGGACCGCGAGCCGGCTGCGCTCGTGCAGTCCGTCGACCGGGCTCTCAGCGTCCTGGAGCTCCTCGGGGCGCGCGGCGAGGCGGGAGTCACCGAGATCGCGGCCGAGCTCGGCGTGCACAAGTCGACGGCCTTCCGGCTGGTCGCCGCGCTGGAGCGCCGGGGCTTCGTGGAGCAGCTGACCGACCGGGGCAAGTACCGGCTGGGGTTCGGCATCGTCCGCCTGGCCGGGGCCACGACCGCCCAGCTGGACATCACCCAGGAGGGACGGCGCACCTGCCGGGAGCTCGCCGCCGCGCTGGGGGAGACGGTCAACCTCGCCATCCTCGACGGCGAGCGCGCCGTCAACGTGTGCCAGGTCCGGGGAGCGGCCTCGATCAGCACGTCGAACTGGGTGGGGCGGGGGACGCCGCTGCACGCCACGTCGAGCGGGAAGGTCCTCCTGGCCCACGCGCCCGAGCCGGTGCGCAAGTCGGTCCTGGCCGGGGACCTCGAGCGCTACACCGCGGCCACCCTCACCGAGTCCGACGTCCTGCAGCGCGAGCTGGACGAGGTGCTCCGGCGCGGGTGGGGGGCCACCGCCGAGGAGTACGAGACCGGGCTGAACGCGGTCGCCGCGCCGGTCCGGGACGCCGAGGGGGAGGTGATGGCCGCCCTCAGCGTGTCGGGGCCGTCGTACCGGTTCGCGGTCGCGACCTTCATGGACGTCGCACCGCAGGTGGTGGCCGCCGCCGACGAGCTCAGCCGGAGACTCGGCCACTTCGGCTGACGCACGCGCCGGCCGTCGTCGTGCCCGGCGGTCGTTGTGCAGGGCGCAACCGGCGTCGTACCGTGCAACCCGGTCGTCGGCTGGTTCCCTCGCGGGTGGCCGCGACCGGGTCTGCTCCACCGTCCCGCCCACCGGCGTGCCACGCCCACGCCTGTCGTGACCACGAGGTGCTCGGATGACCGCCACCGACCTCCCCGCGAGCCTCATCCCGACCCTGGCCGGCCAGTACTACACGGACCCGGCCGTGTTCGCGCTGGAGCAGTCGCGCATCTTCGAGCAGACGTGGGCCTGCGTCGTCCGCTCGGCGGACCTGCCGGCTCCGGGTGCGTTCCGCAAGGTCCAGGTCGGCCGGGAGAGCGTCCTGGTGGTCCGCGGCCGGGACCGGCAGCTGCGTGCCTTCCTCAACGTCTGCCGCCACCGCGGCGCGCAGATCTGCACCGAGGACGCGGGTCAGGTCCGGCGGGCCCTCCAGTGCCCGTACCACGCCTGGACCTACGACCTCTCCGGCACGCTGGTCGCCGCTCCCAACCTGACCAAGATGCCCGACGTCGACCGGGACCGGTACGGCCTGCTGCCGGTGCACCTGCGGGAGTGGCTGGGCTACGTCTGGGTGTGCCTGGCCGACGAGCCGCCGTCCTTCGAGGACGACGTCATGGGCGCCGTCGTCGAGCGCCTCGGCGACGTCGAGGCCATCGACCGCTACGAGCTCGACGCCCTGTCGGTCGGCCGCCGCATCACCTACGACGTGCGGGCCAACTGGAAGCTGATCGTCGAGAACTTCATGGAGTGCTACCACTGCGCGACGATCCACCCCGAGCTCACCGAGGTGCTCCCGGAGTTCACCGACGGGTACGCGGCGCAGTACTACGTCGGGCACGGCGCGGAGTTCGGCGAGGAGGTCCGGGGCTTCACCGTCGACGGCAGCGAGGGCTTCGACCGGCTCCCGGGTGTCGCCGAGGACCAGGACCGCCGCTACTACGCCATCACCGTCAAGCCGACGGTCTTCGTCAACCTGGTGCCCGACCACGTGATCTTCCACCGCATGTTCCCGGTGGCCGCGGACCGGACGGTCGTCGAGTGCGACTGGCTCTACTCGCGCGAGGTGGTGGAGTCCGGCAGGGACGTCTCCCGGTCGGTGGAGCTGTTCCACCGGGTCAACGAGCAGGACTTCGCCGCCTGCGAGCGGACCCAGCCGGCCATGTCCTCCCGCGCCTACGCGAAGGGCGGGGTGCTGGTGCCCTCCGAGCACCACATCGGCGCCTTCCACGACTGGGTCATCCAGCGCCTGGCCGGCTGAGGAAGGACCACCCTTCCCCACACCTCGTAGAGGAACCTCGGCCCCCTTGCAGGGTCCCGCCGCGAGCTCGCGAGTGGCGGGGGGCAAGGGGGTCCTCTTTCAGCCGGCCAGGTGGGCCTGCTTGGGCGCCAGGCCGCGCAGCGCCTCGGCCGCGACCCGGTCGCGGTCGGCGCCCGCGGCGGCGGTGACCGCGGCGCCGACCAGGCCCTCGACCAGGGGCGCGGGGGAGAGGACCACCCGCTCGCGGACGTCGTCGTCCAGCAGCTCCAGGGCGGTCTCGGCGGAGAGGACGGCGCTGCCCAGGTCCATGAGGACGACGACGCCGTCCCCGCTGTCGGCCGCGGTGACCGCGTCGGCGATCGCCGTCGCGTCCGTGCCGAGGCCGCCGTCGACGTCCCCGGCCGCGACCGTGATCGTCTGCTCCCGGCCGGGGAGCATGCCGCGGGCCAGCTCGACCGCGGCGTCGGCGAGGGCGCGGCTGTGCGACACGACGACCAGTCCGACGGTCACGCCGTCAGTCCCGGCCGGCCAGCGTGGTCGCGGCGGCCGCCACGAGGAGGGTCGCCGAGGTGGCGCCGGGGTCCTGGTGGCCGGCGCTGCGCTCCCCGAGGTAGCTGGCCCGGCCCTTGCGGGCGACCATCGGCACGGTCGCGTCCCGCCCCTGCGCGGCGGCGTCGGCGGCGGCGCGCAGCGCCTCCTGCAGCGGCTTGCCGGCGGCCAGCGCCTCGTCGAGCGCGTCGCAGGCCGGGCCGAGCGCGTCGAGCATCGTCTTGTCCCCGCGCTCGGCCTTGCCGCGGGCGACGACGCCGTCGTACCCGGCGCGCACGGCCGTGGCGAGCGCGGCGCCGTCCCCGCCGTCCAGCGCGCCCGCGGCGCGCAGGAAGAAGGTGCCGTAGAGCGGGCCGCTGGCCCCACCGACGGTCTTGATCAGCGTGGTCGCGACCGTCTTGAGGACGGCGGCGGGGTCGTCCGCGGGCCGGCTCTCCAGCGCGGCGACCACGGCGGTCATCCCGCGGTCGAGGTTGGCGCCGTGGTCGGCATCGCCGATGGCCGCGTCGAGCTGGGTGAGCGTGTCGCGCTGCTCGTGGACCAGGCGGGCGAACTCGCGGACCCAGGCGGTGAGCGCGGCGGCGTCGACCACGGTCAGACGCCCCAGCGCAGCGACGGGGTGTTCACCGGGGCGTCCCAGAGCCGCAGCAGCTCGTCGTCGGCCCGGAGCAGGGTCACCGAGCAGCCGGCCATGTCCAGGCTGGTCATGTACGAGCCGACCAGGCTGCGGGCGACGCCGACCCCGGCCTTCTCCAGGACGGCGACCACCTCGGCGTACATGAGGTACAGCTCGAGCAGCGGCGTGCCGCCCATGCCGTTGAGGAAGGCGATCACCCCGTCGCCGCCGGTCATGTCCAGGTCGGTGAGGACGGGCTCGACGAGCATCTCGGCGACCTCCCGTGCCGGGGCCAGCGGGACGCGGCGGCGACCGGGCTCCCCGTGGATGCCGATGCCGATCTCCATCTCGTCGTCGGGCAGGTCGAACGTCGGCCGGCCCGCGGCGGGGACGGTGCACGAGGTGAGCGCCATGCCCATGCTGCGGCCGTTGGCGTTGACCCGTCGCGCGATGTCGGCGACCTCGGCCAGCGGCCGGCCCTCCTCGGCCGCGGCGCCGGCCAGCTTCTCGAGCAGGACGGTGACGCCGACGCCCCGCCGTCCGGCGGTGTAGAGGCTGTCCTGGACGGCGACGTCGTCGTCGACGACGACCGCGACGACCTCCGTGTCGCTCTCCGCGGCCGCCAGCTCCGCCGCCATCTCGAAGTTCATGACGTCGCCGGTGTAGTTCTTCACGATGTGCAGGACGCCGGCGCCGCCGTCGACGCCCTCGGTCGCGGCCGCCACCTGGTCGGGGACCGGCGAGGTGAACACCTCGCCCGCGCAGGCCGCGTCGAGCATCCCCATGCCGACGAAGCCGGCGTGCATCGGCTCGTGCCCCGAGCCGCCACCGCTGACCAGGCCGACCTTGCCGCGCACCGGGGCGTCGCCGCGGAAGACGACGCGGTTCTCGTGGTCGACGCGTAGCCCGGGGTGGGCCGCGGCCAGCCCGCGCAGCGCTTCGGGGACGACGTCCGCGGGGTCGTTGATCAGCTTCTTCACCACTGGCTCCTGACCTCGGCGTGCTCGGTGACGGCGGTCACGCTAGGAGTGGGCACCTGCCAGCACAAGCGACGCCCGATCCACTGTCCGTTCACGCCGTCGCTGTCGGCTCCTCGCGCCGGGTGCGGTCCAGGCGCGCGAGCGACGTCGCGTCTCGCGCTCAGGCTGTTGCTCGCTCCACTCTCCCGCGCTCCAGCGGGGCGTGCCGCGGTCGACCGTCGTGCACCTCCGAGCTGCGTATTCGGCCGTGTCGGTCCGCGCTGCCGGGTGTCCCGCGCGGCGGCGGTGGCTGCCGCCCGGCCGCCGATCGACACGGAGTCGTCACGGCGGCGGCCCGCAGGTGACGAGTGCGTGACGTCACTGCCTCCGGCGCGCGGTCCGCCGCAACGGGGGTACACCTGTACCGACGTGGGGGGATCCGCGCGTCAGCCGGGGAGGGGTCCCGCGTGGACTGGATCGTGCTCGTCGTCCTGCTCGTGCTCGCGGCCGTGCTGGCCGCGCAGGGCGCCCGGCTGGTCGCCGGGGGACGGCGGGCGGCCGACGCCGACGAGGAGGCCGGCACCGACCGCGCCGTCCTGTCGCTGATCCTGCTCGCGATCGCGCTGGGCGTCGGTGCGGCCGGTGCGGCCGTGGCGGCCGCCGGCGCGGCCGGGCCGGTGCAGGTGGCGGTCTTCCTCGCCGCGCTGGCGGCGGTGGTCCTGCCCGTGGCCGGGGTCCTGCTGGGCGCCCGCCGCGGGCGCGACCGACCGCGGCGGGCGCTCCGGCGTTAGAACCAGCCGCGGCGGGCGCCCAGCTGCCGGACGGCGGCGTCCAGCTGTGCGGCGACGGCGCGGACGTCGGTGTCGGTGTGCGC
>DASQNB010000407.1:0-6032 GCA_035645175.1 Geodermatophilus sp. | reverse complement strand
TCGAACTCCGCGCCGAGCTCCTCGCCGCTGGGCACCTCGCCGATGTCGGTGAGCAGCTCGCTGCCCTCGCGCGCGGCGGTGAACTGGTCGAACTGCTGCTCCAGCGCCGCGACGACGGCGGTGTTCTCCGGGGACCGGGCGATCTGCTCGTCGACCTCGGTGCGGTGCGCCTCCGCGGCCTCGCGCAGCTCCTCGGTGGGCAGGCGCAGCCCGGTCAGCCGGGACAGGTGCTCCAGCAGGGTCAGCGAGGCGGCCGGGAAGGTGGCCTGGGTGAGGTAGTGCGGCACGTGCGCGGCCACCCCGAACGCGTCGACGCCGGCCTCGCCCATCCGCAGCTCCAGCAGCGCCGTGACGCTGCCGGGGACGCGGACCTCGCCCCAGTAGACCGGGTACTCGGCGATCAGCGAGCGCCTCGTCGCGTGGGCGGTGACGGTGACCGGCCGGGTGTGCGGCACCGGCATCGGGATCGCCTGCAGCGACACGACCGAGGTGACGCCGAGCCGCTCGACCAGCCCGCGGACCGCGGTCACGAAGCGCTCCCAGGCGAAGTCCGGCTCCGCGCCGTGCAGCAGCAGGAACGGCTCCCCGGCGTCGTCCTCCAGCGCGTAGAGCTGGATCTCCGGCGCGGTGAAGGACTCGTAGCGGTCGCCGTTGAAGGTGATCCGCGGCCGGTGCGCGCGGTAGTCGACCAGGCTGTCGACGTCGAAGCGGGCGACCACCTCGTGCGGCAGCGCGCTGAGCAGGTGCGCGCCGGCCAGCGCACCGGCCGACGCCGCGTCGAACTCGCCGGCCAGGTCGTGCACGAGGACCAGGCCGCGACGTCCGCCGTCCCCGGTGACCTCGGCCTCGCGGGTCAGGAACGGCTCGGCCTCGGGGAGCAGCTCGACGAGCTCCTCCGGTCGCTGCGCCACGGTGGTGCCTCCTGTCGACTCAGGTCTGTCCTCTCTGGTCAGCTCCGGGTGTGCCACCGGCATTCCCGGTGCGGCCGGACTACGCCCCGGGGGAGGCGGGCTCCACCCCTCGGGGGCGGTCGGCGACGTCCTCGACGTCCTCGACGTCCATGCGGGGCGGGGCGACCTCCTCCTTGACCAGGCGGGTGCCCTCCCCGTCCTCCTCGTCGGCCAGGCGGGTGCGGGTGCCGTCGTCGGCGACCTCCGGTGACTTGTCGTCGAGCTCGTCGCGCACGTACCGGTAGACGACGGCGATCAGCGCCGTGAGTGGGACCGCGAGGAACGCCCCGATGATGCCGGCCAGGCTGCTGCCGGCGGTGACCGCGAGGATCACCACGGCGGCGTGCAGGTTGAACCCGCGGCCCTGGATGATCGGCTGCAGCACGTTGCCCTCGATCTGCTGCACGACCAGGACGATGAGGAGCACGATCAGCGCGACGGTGAGCCCCTCGTCGACGAGGGCGATCAGCACGGCGAACGCGCCGGCGACGAAGGCGCCGATGATCGGGATGAACGCGGCGAAGAACGTGATCAGCGCCAGGGGCAGCACCAGCGGGACGTCGAGGATCCACAGGCCCAGGCCGATGAAGAACGCGTCGATGAAGCCGACCAGCGCCTGCTGCTTGATGAACTCCGACAGCGTCGACCAGGTCTTGTAGGACAGCGCCGCCACGTGCGGCGCGGCCTTGTGGCCGGTCTGGGCCGCCAGCCACGGCACCCAGCGCGGGCCGTCCTTGAGGAAGAAGAAGACCAGCACCAGGGCGAGCACCAGGTTGATCAGCCCGTTGCCGACCGCGCTGGCCCCGGTGAGCGCGTAGCTGGCGATGTTCTGCGCGTTGCCCTGGATGGAGTTGATGACCTGGTCGACGGCGGTGCCGATCTGCTCCTGCTGCAGGTTCAGCGGTGGGCCCTGCAGCCACTCCTGGATGTCCTCCAGGGCGAGGGTCGCCTGGTCGGCCAGCTGGCCCACCTGAGTGGCCACTTGCGGGGCGATGGCGACGACGATGCCGGCGAGCGCGGCGAGGAAGGCCAGCAGCACCGTGACGGCGGCCAGCGCCGGCGGCCACGCGTGGTCGCGCAGGAAGCGGGTCGCGGGCCAGAGCACGGTCGCGATGAGCAGCCCCAGCACGACCGGCAGGAGGACCACCCAGAACTTGCCGAGCACCCACCCGACGACGACCAGCGCGGCCGCGATCAGCAGCAGTTGCGCCGAGAAGACGGCCAGCGTGCGCACCCCGGCCTGCAGCCGAGGGCCACGTCCGTGGATCGGCGTGGGCGTCGCCGAGACCGCGGCCCGGTCGGGCTCGCTGCGGGCCCGGAGGTCGCGGGAACCTGCGGATCCGTCCTCCTGGCTGTGCACGTGCGCCGGTCGGCCGGGCAGTCGGAGCCTCATGCGACTGATCACAGCACAGTGACTACCCCCGGCCCGGCTCGGACGATCATGACGTGGTCGTCGTAACGTGCCGGCCATGCCGAGAACCGCGACCGTCGACCGGGTCGACCGCGCCGCCCTCGAGGAGTTCCTCCGGCCCCGCCACAAGGCGGTGCTGCTGACCCGTCGCAGCGAGGGGGGCGTGCAGCTGTCCCCGGTGACCTGCGGGCTGGACCAGGAGGGGCGGGTCGTCGTCTCCTCCTACCCCCAGCGGGCCAAGGCGGCCAACGCCCGGCGCGACCCGGCGGTCTCCCTGTGCGTGCTCTCCGACGACTTCGACGGTCCCTGGGTGCAGGTCGACGGCCGGGCCGAGGTGCTCGACCTGCCCGAGGCGCTGGAGCCGCTGGTCGACTACTACCGCGCGATCAGCGGGGAGCACCCGGACTGGGACGAGTACCGGGCGGCGATGACCCGGCAGGGCAAGTCGCTGCTGCGGGTCACCATCGAGCGGTGGGGGCCGATCGCCACCGGCGGCTTCCCGCCGGAGGTCGTCGACAAGCTCTGAGGCTTGCCGGCGCCGGGGGCAGGCGTCAGGCTCGCGCGGTGCCGTACGTGCTGACCGTCGACCGGCAGGCGGGCCGCCGGGGCCCGGACCGGGTCGCCGGCGTCCTGCGGCGGCTCGCGGACGGCGTCCCGACGCTGGTGCCCTTCGAGCGGACGGCGGGCGAGGAGTTCCAGGGCGTGCTGGCCGACCCCGCTGTCGTCGTCGACGTCGTCCTGCGCCTGGTGCGCGAGGGCGGCTGGAACATCGGCGTCGGTGCCGGGCCGGTGCAGCCCCCACTGCCCGACGGCGCCCGCCCCGGTGCCGGACCGGCCCACCTCTACGCGCGGCGGGCGGTGGACGCGGCCGGGCAGCGCAGCGTCCGGCTCGCCGTGCGCGGCGCCGTCCCGGCCGACGCCGGCGACGCACAGGCCGTGCTCAGCGCGCTGGCCGTCGTCGTGCAGCGCCGCAGCGCCCAGGCGTGGGAGGCGCTCGAGCTGGTCGCCGCCGGGCGCACCCAGGCCGCCGCCGCCGCCGCGCTCGGCGTCTCCCGCCAGGCGGTGGGCCAGCGGCTGGCCGCCGGGCTGTGGGAGCTGGAGCGCGAGCTGCGCCCGACGGCCGCGCGGCTGCTCACCCGGGCGGCCGGGTGAGCGCCGCCGTCCGGCTGCGGTCCCGGGCCTGCGGGTCCTGGAGATCGCCGGGACCGCCGCCGCGCGCGGTGATCACCACGAGGGGAGAGGATGAGGGGCACCAGCCGCACCCTCCGTCCCCCGGGAGACCCCGTGTCCGAGCCGACCGCACCAGGCGGGATCCGCAACACCGACCTGCTCGGCGTCTACACGAACGACCACCTGGCCTCGGCCACCGGCGGCGTCGAGCTGGTCAGCCGGATGCTCGGCCGGTGGCGCGGCACCTCCTACGAGCCGCGGCTCGAGCAGCTGCTCGACGAGCTGCGCGAGGAACGGACGGCGCTGCGCACCCAGATGCAGGCGCTGGGCCTGCCGGTGCGGGAGTACAAGCAGGCCGCGGTGTGGCTCGGCGAGAAGGTGTCGCGGGCCAAGCTGAACGGGCACCTGGTGTCCCGCTCCCCGCTGTCGGACCTGGTGGAGTTCGAGTTCATCGCCACCGCGGTGCTGGCCAAGCGGGCCGGATTCGAGACGTTGCGCGCGGCCGCCGAGGTCGACTCCCGCATCGACAGGGCGCTGTTCGACCGGCTCATCGACCAGGCCGACCGGCAGCACCACTGGCTGGCCGACGTCCGCCGCGAGGTCGCCGCGCACGTCTTCGGGGGCTCGCCCGCCGTGGCCGACGCCGCCGCCGACACCTGAGCCGCACCCCACCGGGCGGGGGGAGGTGCCGGCAGGTAGAACCGGCGGCATGTGCCACGACACCGACAGCCGCCCACCCGCCCCGCCGAGGAGCGGGGACGTCGCCGAGCGCGGCACGCTGACCCTCACCTCGGCCGACGGCACCGAGGTCGCCGCCGCGTACGCCGCGCCGGCCACCCCGGCCCGGGTCGGCGTGGTGCTGCTGCCCGACATCCGGGGACTGCACCCCTACTACGTGGCGCTGGCCGAGCGGTTCGCCGGGGCCGGCCTGCCGGCGCTGGCCGTCGACTGGTTCGGGCGGACGGCCGGGCTGCCGGAGTCCGGCACCCGCGGGCAGGACTTCGACTGGCAGACGCACATCCCGCAGGTCACCCCGGCCGGCGTGGACGCCGACGTCACCGCGGCGGTCGGCCACCTGCGCGAGCGCACCCGACCGGACCTGCCGGTGGTCACCGTGGGCTTCTGCTTCGGCGGCAGCCACTCGTGGCGGCTGGCGGGCAGCGACCTGGACAGCGGTCCGGACGTCGCCGCCTGCGTCGGCTTCTACGGGAGGCCCGAGATGACCGGGGACGCGCCCGCCGTGCGCCCGACGCTCATGGTGATCGCCGGGGCCGACGCCGCGACCCCGGTCGAGGCGCAGCTGGCGCTGGCCGAGCGGCTGCGGGCGGGCGGCGCGGAGGTGGAGACCGCCGTCTACGACGGTGCCCCGCACTCCTTCTTCGACCGCGCGTACGGCGACTGGGCGGAGGCCTGCGACGACGTGTGGCGCCGCGTGCTGGCGCTCACCGACCGCGTCGCCGCCGGTGTCGTGGCGAGCTGAGCGCCGTGCCGTCCCCACCGCTGCACCGACCTCCTACCCTCGACGCCGTGACGGAGCAGCAGAGCGGCGGGATCGACCCGGGTGTCATCGAGCTGGCGGCGCGGGTCTTCGACCTCGCGCGCGGCGGGGTCACCGAGGAGCTGGCCGCCTACGTCGACGCCGGGGTGCCGGCGAACCTGACCAACGACAAGGGCGACACGCTGCTCGTCCTGGCCGCCTACCACGGGCACGCCGACACCGTCGCCGCGCTGCTGGACCGCGGGGCCGACCCCGGCCGGGTCAACGACCGGGGGCAGACGGCGCTGGCCGCGGCGGTCTTCAAGCAGTCGGAGGCGACCGTCCGCGCGCTGCTGGGCGCGGGCGCGGACCCGGACGCCGGTGGTCCGTCGGCGCGGGAGACCGCGGCGTTCTTCGACCTGCCGGCGATGACCGCGCTGCTGGACGGTGCGCGTCCCTGAGCCGGCCGGCCGGGCGTGCCAGGCTGGGTCGGGGTAGGGGCGGAGGGGACACATGGCCGCGCAGCGAGGTGTCGCGGGGCCCGGGGCCGGCGTCCCGGTGACCACCGGGGCCACCGGTGTGCCACCGGCCGTCGCCGCGGAGGTCCAGGGCGCTGCGCTCGGGGCCCGGGCCGCCGCTGATGCCGGCGCGGGAGCCGGTCCCGAGACCGACCTGCTGCCCGAGGAGACGCCGGGACCGGCGACCGGCGGCATGCCGCGCTGGATGGTGCTGCTCATCGGTGCTGCCACCGCGACGATCGCCATCGCGGGGGTCCGCTCGATCGCCTGGCTGGTCGGTCCGGTCCTGCTCGCCCTCGTGGTCGTCATCGCGCTCGCGCCGGTGCAGCGCTTCCTGCAGCGGCACGGCTGGCCCCGGTGGGCCAGCGCCACCGTGCTGCTCCTGCTGGTGTGGTCGGTCCTGCTGGGCTTCGTCGCCCTGCTGGTGGTCTCGATCGCCCAGTTCGCCGCCCTGCTGCCGAACTACGCCGGGGAGGCCGAGGCGCTCATCGCCTCGGTCGTCAACG
>DASQNB010000406.1:0-2905 GCA_035645175.1 Geodermatophilus sp. | reverse complement strand
CCGACGGCGGCGAGGACGGGCAGCCGCCGGCCGAGGCCGGACAGCCGGCGCAGGTCGCGGGTGCCGGTGGCGTGGTCGATCACGCCGACGGTGAGGAACAGCGTGGACTTGAACAGCGCGTGCGCGATCGTCATGGCCAGCCCGGCGGAGGCCAGCTCGTAGCTGCCCGCGCCGACGAGGGTCACCAGGAAGCCCAGCTGGCTGACCGTGCCGAACGCCAGCAGCAGCTTGAGGTCCTTCTGGCGCAGCGCGCGGTACCCGCCGACGAGCATGGTCGCCACACCGAGGCCCAGCACGACCGGCCGCCAGCCGGGGACGTCGGCGAGGCCAGGCGCCAGGCGGGCGACCAGGTAGACGCCGGCCTTCACCATCGCTGCGGCGTGCAGGTAGGCGCTGACCGGCGTGGGTGCCTCCATGGCCGCGGGCAGCCAGAAGTGGAAGGGCACCAGCGCGGACTTGGTGACCGCCCCGGCCAGCACCAGGGCCGCGCCCCACACCATGGCGGCGCCGCTGCCCGGGTCCGCGACGACTTCCGACAGCAGGAACGAGCCGCTGGCCTGACCGATGAGGATCAGCCCGACCAGCATGGCCAGTCCGCCCGCGGTGGTCAGGATCAGCGCCTGCGACGCTGCCCGCCGCGCGGCCAGCCGCCGTCCCGACCCGCCGATCAGCAGGAAGGAGAAGACGGTGGTGAGCTCCCAGAACACGTACAGGAGCAGCAGGTCGTCGGCGAGGACGAGGCCGAGCATGGAGCCGGCGAAGGCGGTGAGGCAGCCGGCGAACCGGCCGGTGCCCTCCTCGCCGGGGGCGAAGTAGCGGGCGCAGTAGACCAGCACCAGGGCCCCGACGCCGGTGACCAGCGCGGCGAAGGTGAGCGCCAGGGCGTCCAGGCGCAGCGCCACGTCCAGTTGCAGCGGGGGGACCCACGACACCGTCTCGCGCGGCTCCTCGCCGGCGAGCACCGGGCCCAGCCGGGACAGCACCCAGCCGAAGCCGGCCGCGGGCACCAGCGCCAGGGCGAGGAAGGCCTGCCGCCCCCACCACCGCACGAGCACGGGCGCCAGCACGCCGGCGAACAGGTGGAGGAGCAGCAGGACGAGCACGTGTCTCCGGGGTTGTCGAAGGCTCGGGGACACCAGGTACGTCGGTCGGACGACGGCCGGCGGTGTCCCCACTCTACCGACCCGGCCCGACCGGACCCCGCCGCTCCCGTCGGCCGGGCCACCGGCTCGACGCGGTCCCGCAGGCCAACTCGGGCAGTACCCGGCTCACCTGCGTCCTGACCGTGGCCTCGCCCAGGAACAGCCGGGCGGCCCTCTCCAGCGCATCTGGCCCTCTCCTGACGTCGGCCTCCTCCAGGGCACCGCCGGTTCCGTCCCGCGGCCCCCTCCTGGCGTGCCCTGAGCTCGCGAAGGGCTCGGGGAGGGGGTCCTGCTACGGGGGCTGGGGAGGGGAGGGTCCTCTCTCAGCCCTCGGCGACCTCGGCGGCGGCCAGCCAGTCGGTCTCGACCTGGTCCTTCTCGGCGAGCACCGCGCGCAGCCGCTCGTCCAGCTCCAGCACCCGCGCGTGATCGGTCGCGGCGGCGGCGAGCTGGCCGTGCAACCGCTCCTCCTCGGCGCTGAGCTTCTCCAGCCGCCGCTCCAGCCGGGCGGCCTCCTTGCGGGCGGCGCGCACCTCGCCGGCCGACCGGGCCGGGGCGTCCGGAGCCGCCGTCGGGGCCGACGCCGCGACCGCCGAGGGCAGGGCCGCCTCCCCCGCCGCGCGACGGGCCAGGTACTCCTCCACCCCGCCGGGCAGCGCGGCCAGCGAGCCGTCGCCCATGAGCGCGACCACCGAGTCGCACACCCGGTCGACGAAGTACCGGTCGTGGCTGACCACCAGCACGGTGCCGGGGAAGCCGTCGAGCAGGTCCTCCAGCGCGTTCAGGGTGTCGATGTCGAGGTCGTTGGTGGGCTCGTCGAGCAGCAGCACGTTCGGCTCGCCCATGAGCAGCCGCAGCAGCTGCAGGCGGCGCCGCTCGCCGCCGGAGAGGTCACCGACCGGTGTCCACTGCCGGGACGCCGGGAAGCCGAACCGCTCGGCCAGGGAGGACGCGGAGATCTCCTGGTTCCCGATCCGGGCGATGCGGGCGATCTCCTGCACCGCCTCGAGCACCCGCAGCCGGGCGGGCAGCTCGGTGACGTGCTGGGAGAGGTAGGCCGGCGACACGGTCTGCCCGCGCACCACCCGGCCGCGGTCGGGCTCGGTCTCGCCGACCAGCAGCCGCAGCAGCGAGGTCTTGCCCGCCCCGTTGACGCCGACGACCCCGATCCGGTCGCCCGGGCCGACGTGCCAGGTCAGGTCGTCGAAGAGGGTGCGCGGCGGGGTGCCGGTCACCGGGTCGCCGGGGACGGCGTAGTCGACGTCCTCCACGTCGTAGACGGTCCGGCCGAGGCGACGGGCGGCGAAGCCCTTGAGCGCCATCGTGTCGCGCGGCGGCGGCTCGTCCTCGATCAGCGCCTGCGCGGCCTCGATGCGGAACCGCGGCTTGCTGGTGCGCGCGGGCGGCCCGCGGCGCAGCCAGGCCAGCTCCTTGCGGACCAGGTTGAGCCGGCGCTCCTCGCTGGCCGCCGCGATGCGGGCCCGCTCGGCCCGGGCCAGGGTGTAGGCCGCGTAGCCGCCCTCGTAGGCGTGCACCCGGCCGTCGGAGACCTCCCAGGTCTGGGTGCACACCTCGTCGAGGAACCACCGGTCGTGGGTGACGACGACCAGCGCGCCGACCCGGTCCCGCACGTAGTCGGCCAGCCAGGCCACGCCCTCGACGTCGAGGTGGTTGGTGGGCTCGTCGAGCACCAGCAGGTCCAGCGGCCGGACCAGTTGCGCGGCCAGCGCCACCCGCCGCCGCTCGCCGCCGGACATCGGCGC
>DASQNB010000405.1:0-4349 GCA_035645175.1 Geodermatophilus sp. | reverse complement strand
GACGGCGAGCCAGTGCGCCTGGAGCTCTGCCGGTGTGGTCGGCCGGGGCAGCCGGGCCGGGTCGTCGGCCTGCAGGTCGTCCATGTCGGCCGGGCGCTGGAGAGGGCGCTCGTAGACCGGGCCCTCGTGCGCGACCGTGCGCGGCGGGACGTCGACGATGCGCTCACCGTGCCAGTCGACGGTCAGCCGGTCGCCGGCGGTGACCTCACCGATCACCGTGGCCAGCACGTCCCACCTGCGGCAGACGGCGAGGAACTGCTCGACCTTGGCCGGCTCGACGATCGCGCACATCCGCTCCTGCGACTCGCTCATCAGGATCTCGGCCGGGGTGAGCGTGCTGTCGCGCAGCGGGACGGCGTCGAGGTCGACGTGCATACCGCCGGTGCCGGCGCTGGCCAGCTCCGACGTCGCGCAGGACAGGCCGGCGCCGCCGAGGTCCTGGATCCCGGTGACCAGGTCCTGGGCGAAGATCTCCAGGCACGCCTCGATGAGCAGCTTCTCGGTGAAGGGGTCGCCCACCTGCACGCTCGGGCGCTTGGCCGGGCCCCTTGTCCCGTCGGCACGAGTGTCGAAGGTCTCGCTGGCCAGCACGCTGACCCCGCCGATCCCGTCGCCGCCGGTCCGGGCGCCGAACAGGACGACCTTGTTGCCCACGCCCTCGGCCTTGGCCAGCCGCACGTCCTCGTGCCGCATGACACCGACGCACAGCGCGTTGACCAGCGGGTTGCCGGCGTAGCACTCGTCGAAGAGCAGCTCGCCGCCGATGTTGGGCAGGCCCAGGCAGTTGCCGTAGCCGCCGACGCCGGCGACGACGCCGGGCAGCACGCGCGCGGTGTCAGGGGCGTCGGCGGCGCCGAAGCGCAGCGAGTCCATGACGGCGACCGGGCGGGCGCCCATGGTGAGGATGTCGCGGACGATGCCGCCGACCCCGGTGGCCGCGCCCTGGTAGGGCTCGACGTAGCTCGGGTGGTTGTGCGACTCGACCTTGAAGGTCACCGCGTAGCCGTCGCCGACGTCGACCACGCCGGCGTTCTCGCCGATGCCGACCAGCAGCGCCTCGCTGCGCGGCAGGTCGCCGAAGCGGCGCAGGTGCACCTTGCTCGACTTGTAGGAGCAGTGCTCGCTCCACATGACCGAGTACATGGCCAGCTCGGCGGTGGTGGGCCGGCGGCCGAGGATGGCGGTGATCCGCGCGTACTCGTCCGACTTCAGGCCGAGCTCGCTGTAGGGCTGCTCGACGTCCGGGGTCTTCTCGGCGTTCTCGACGGTGTCGATGTGGCTCATGCGCTGACGACCGCCTTCAGCACGCTGGTGAAGAAGCCCAGGCCGTCGGTGCCCGGCCCGGTGAGGTCCTCGACGGCGTGCTCCGGGTGCGGCATGAGGCCGACCACGCGGCCGTTCTCGCTGGCCACCCCGGCGATGTCGCGCATCGAGCCGTTGGGGTTGCCCTCGACGTAGCGGACGGCGACCCGGCCCTCGCCCTCGATCCGGTCGAGGTCCGCCGGCGCGGCGACGTAGCGGCCCTCGCCGTTCTTCACCGGGACGACGACCCGCTGGCCGGTCTGGTAGGACGCCGTCCAGGCGGTGTCGGCGCGCTCGATGCGCAGTGCCTGGTCGCGGTTGCGGAAGTGCAGGTGGCCGTTGCGGGTGAGCGCGCCCGGCAGCAGGCCGGCCTCGCAGAGCACCTGGAAGCCGTTGCAGATGCCGAGGACCGGCATGCCCTGGTGGGCGCGTTCGACGACGTCGCGCATCATCGGCGCCCGCGCGGCGATGGCACCGGCCCGCAGGTAGTCGCCGTAGGAGAAGCCACCGGGGAGGACGACGGCGTCGACGTCCTGCAGGTCGTGGTCGGCGTGCCAGAGCGCGACGGGCTCGGCCCCGGCGAGGCGGACCGCGCGTGCGGCGTCGACGTCGTCCAGGGAGCCCGGGAAGGTGATGACACCGATGCGCACGGAGGGGGTTCTCCTCAGTCGGTCGGGAGGTGGAGCTCGACGTCCTCGATGACCGGGTTGGCCAGCAGCGTCTCGGCGATCTGGGTCAACTCTGCCTCGTCGGGGGTGCCCTCGACCTCGAGGACGAAGTGCTTGCCCTGGCGGACGCTGCGGACGCTGTCGTGGCCCAGCCGGCCCAGCGCTCCCAGCACCGCCTGCCCCTGGGGGTCGGAGATCTCCGGTTTCAGCACGACGTCGACGACCACCCGAGGCACGCGGTCGAGGGTACCGGGGTGGTCCGGGCCACTCCCCGCCGTCCGGGTGACCCTGCTCCTCTCCGCCCCTTGTCCGCGAGATCTGCACAGTGGCGCCTTTCGGGATCCTGATGGTCGCCACTGTGCAGATCTCACCGACCGAGGGCGCGGCGGATCTGGACGACGACATCGTGCGGACGACCGAGGACGTCGGCGGAGGTGAACCGCAGCACCGTCCACCCGGCGGCGATCAGCCCGTTCTGCCGGCGCAGGTCGTCGACGAACACGTCCCGCCCGCGGTGGAGGTCGCCGTCGAACTCGACGAGGACCCGTTGCTCCGGCCAGGCGAGGTCGGCGCGGCCGAGGAAGGCACCAGCGCCGTTCCGGACGACGTACTGCAGCTCCGGCGCGGGAAGGCCGGCCTCGTGGAGGAGCCAGCGCAGCACCGACTCCATCGGTGAGTCGGCACGCGGGTCGGCGACCGGGAGCACCGCTCGCGCCCGCGCGGAACCGCGGCCGGTCGGACGGCGGTCCAGGTGCGCCCCGAGGTCTGCACGGCTGCACCAGCGTGCGAGGAGCTGATCGGAGACGGCCAGGAGCGCAGCCGTTTCCGACACCGCAGCGAGGTCGCGCCACGTCCGCTCCGGTGTGGTCACGGGAACCCCGTCCCGGGTGGTCACGTCGCCGGTCGCCAACGGCGCGCGGTGGACGACCCGGTCGCGGCGTCCTCGTACGGACGAGCCCGTGGCGACGGTCAGGTGGACGCGCGGGTCCTCCGGCTGCAGCGGGATCGCCACGCCCCACAGGGCAGCGGCGGTTGCGTGGCTGATCACCGCCGGTTCTGGCGCGGTGAGCAGGACGGCCTCGACCCTCGCGTCGAGGCCGCCGGCCGCGGCACGTGGCAGGTAGGTGTCGCGGGACAGCCGGACCACGTCCCGGTGACGCAGTCGAGAGCCCGAGACGCCTGCCGCTCGTGCGGTCGCTCGAGTCGCTGGTCCGGTCAGTCGGGAACGCGTACGGCGGGCGGGCACCGGGGCACCTTGGCCGATCCCCCCTCACCTCTGCTGGCGCCGTCCACAGCCCGGCACGAGATCTGCACAGTGGCGCCCTTCATGCCGCTGAAGACCGCGACTGTGCAGATCTCGCGGAAGCTCAGGGGCGGGCGACCAGGGACCAGACCGCGTCGGGGGCCTCCCAGTGGGCGTTGTGGCCGACCCCCTCGAGCAGCACCGCACCGGGGTCGACCCGCCGCATCGCGTCGAGGCCCACCATCGGGTCACCCGCCCCGGCCGCCAGCCGCAGCGGCGCGACCGCGCGGGACAGCACCTCCTCCACCGGCGGGCCGACGGCGCCGAACGCCCGCGGGTCGAACGCCACGGCGAACCCGCCGTCCGCGGCGCGCACGCCGGCGAGCGCCACCGGGTCCTCCGGCGACACGAGCCCGGTCAGCCCGGCCAGCCGCAGGTGCCGCTCGGCCGCCTCGGCCACGGTGGCGAACACCTGTGGCGGGCGGGCGGCCAGCGACCGGGCCCGGGCCACCTCGTCGTCCGTCCAGTCGATCTTGACGCCGACGGCGACGACCCGGCTGACCTGCACGCCGTACCAGCCGCCGGCCAGCACCGCGCCCACGACGCCGCCGAACGAGTGCCCGAGCACCGACACCCGCGCGGCGCCGGACCCCGCCACCAGGGCCGCCACGTCGGCGGCGTGCACCGCGTAACCGTAGGGCGGCTCGGCCGGGGACCGGCCGTGCCCGCGCAGGTCCGGGACCGCCCAGGAGCCCGGCCACGAGGCCTCGACCAGTGGCAGCAGCCGGTCCCACACCGCGCCCGTGGCGCCCAGGCCGTGCAGCAGCAGGAGCAGCTCGTCTCCCGAGCCGCCGGAGCGGTGCACGATGCCCGACACGTCAGCGGAAGGTAGTGCCCGTCAGCCTCTCGTAGGCCGTGACGTAGCGCTCCCGGGTCGCCTCGACCACGTCGGTGGGCAGCTCCGGCGGCGGGGAGACGCGGTCCCAGCCGGACGCCGTCAGCCAGTCGCGGACGTACTGCTTGTCGAACGAGGGCTGCACGTCGCCGGGCGACCACAGCGTGGCCGGCCAGAACCGCGAGGAGTCCGGGGTGAGCACCTCGTCGCCGAGGACCAGGCCGCCGTCCGGGGTGACCCC
>DASQNB010000404.1:0-1994 GCA_035645175.1 Geodermatophilus sp. | reverse complement strand
TCGAGCAGGGGACGCCGGTGGCCGCGGCCGACCGGGCGCTGGACCCGCTGGGCCTGCCGATGACGCCGTTCGAGCTGCTGACGCTCGTCGGCCCGCCGGTGGCGCTGCACGTGACCGAGCGGATGCACGAGGCGTTCCCGGCCCGGTTCGCCGTCGGCGCGGGCCTGCGGAGGATGGTCGAGCTGGGCAAGCCGTCGGTCTACAGCGAGCCGGGCGTTGTCGACGCCGACCTCGCCGGCATCGACTCCGGCGACTCGCCCCTCACCGAGCAGCAGGTCTGCGAGCGGGCCGTCGAGGCGCTGGCCCAGGAGATCCGGCTGATGCTGGACGAGGGCGTCGTCCAGGCGGTCCAGGACATCGACCTGTGCATGGTCCTGGGCGCCGGCTGGCCGTTCTGGCTGGGCGGCATCTCGGCGTACCTCGACCGCACCGGCGTCTCCGAGCGGGTCACCGGCTCGCGGTTCCTCCCGCGCGGGGTGGCGTCCCTCCCGGCCTGAGAGAACACCCTCCGGACGGGGCCGGGCGCGCAGCCCGGCCCCGTCCGGAGGCTCGCCCCGCGCCTGCGCAGGGGGAGGAGGACGGGGTCCTCTCTCACCTGAACTTGCGGGTCAGGCTCTCCATCGTGCGGTTCACGGACGCGACCTTGACGTGCGAGATGCCGCTGGCCGCGCCGGCCGCCAGCACCGCCTCGTGCGCGGCCCGCAGCGTCGCCCAGACCTCGTCGGCCTCGCCCTCGAGCGTCGTCCCCAGGGCGCCGACCTCGTAGCGGAGGCCGGAGTCCCGGATGACCGCGATGGCCGCCTCGACGTGGGCGTGCGGGTCGTCGGCGGTGCCCGGCGGCGAGGGCGCCACCTGGATCTCCGCGATGACCGTGGTCACGGCCGCTCCTCGACCACCTCGGCCACGCTGCCCTCGGCGCGCTCGGCCAGCACCGCCGTCCACTCGGCGATCCGGCGGGCGACGTCCTGCTCGGTGAGGCCGGCGTCGGCCAGCACCTGGCCGACGCTGCCGTGATCGAGGAACGCCTGCGGCAGGCCGAGCGACCGCAGCGGGACGTCGACGCCGCGGTCCTGCAGCGCCTGGGTCAGCGTGGTGCCCACGCCACCGGCCCGGCCGCCGTCCTCGACGGTGACGACCAGCCGGTGGTCGGCGGCCAGGTCGACGAGCTCGGCGGAGACCGGGAGCACCCAGCGCGGGTCGACGACGGTGACGTCGATCCCGTGGTCGGCGGCCCGCTCGGCCGCGGCCAGGCACATGGGCACCATCGAGCCGACGGCGACCAGCAGCACCTCACGACGCTCGCCGCGGCGCAGCACGTCCACCGGCCCGCGCCGCTCCAGCGACGGGATGTCGACCGGCGGCGTGCCCTTGGGGAACCGGACGACGCTGGGCCCGTCGGTGACCCCGAGGGCCTCCCGCAGCGCCTCCCGCAGCGTCGGCTCGTCGCGGGGCGCGGCCAGGTGCACGCCCGGGACAACGGAGAGGATCGACATGTCCCACATGCCGTTGTGCGAGGCGCCGTCGCTGCCGGTCACCCCGGCCCGGTCCAGGACGACGGTCACCGGCTGGCGGTGCAGCGCGACGTCCATGAGCAGCTGGTCGAAGGCCCGGTTGAGGAACGTCGAGTAGACCGCGACCACCGGGTGCAGCCCGCCCATCGCCAGGCCCGCAGCCGAGGTGAGCGCGTGCTGCTCGGCGATGCCGACGTCGTACGTGCGCTCGGGGAAGCGCTCGGCGAAGGCCGCCAGGCCGGTGGGGTGCAGCATCGCCGCGGTGATGGCGACGACGTCGGAGCGCTCGGCGCCGATCCGCACCAGCTCGTCGGAGAAGGCCGTCGTCCAGTCGCGGCCGGCGGTGGCGGCGCTGGCCCCGCTGTCGGGGTCGAAGACCCCGGTGGCGTGCCAGGCGTCGATCTGGTCGGTCTCGGCCGGCGGGTAGCCGAAGCCCTTGGTGGTGACGGCGTGCACGATGACCGGCCCGCCGAAGGACCGGGC
>DASQNB010000403.1:0-14706 GCA_035645175.1 Geodermatophilus sp. | reverse complement strand
GGGGCGGTGTCCATCCCCGCCAGTCTCCCACCGGCGTCCCGTCGTCCCCCGTCCGGGCGGACGCCGGCCCGTGGGGTCGCCCGCGGTCGCCGAGTCCGGTGAGGCTGTCGCCGTGGCGGACGACGACGCAGGGGTCGGCGCCCTCGTCGTCGCGAACTTCCTCGGGGTGCTCGTCGTGGGCGTCCGCGTCTCGGCAGACCGACAGGGCGGATCCCAGGCAGCTCGTGCTCTGCCCACCATCGTGGGCAGAGCACGAGCTGCCGCAGGAATCAGGTGTCCGGGTGCTCGTCCTCCACCTCGTCGAGCAGGTCGCGCAACGCCATCAGGTGGTCCAGCCGCCAGCGCAGGTCGACCGATTCGAGCTGGGCGACGAGTGCAGCGGGGTCCCCGTCCGGCAGTGTGATGGCCCGGTGAGCCGGGACCTGCCCCACGAACGCGCGTTCGCGGGCGCCGTCGTACGGGATCGCCGCGATCTCGGCGTACGTCCTCTCCTCCAGGGCGTCGAGGACGGCGAGCAGCGCTGCTGGGCCCAGTTCACCGCCACGCCCGACCACTCGAAGCGCCACGACCTCCGACCAGTCGGGCACGGCCACGGTGTGGGCCACGCCGTCCGGGTCCAGCCACATCGCCACGCTCCTCAGGCGTCGGGGGGCTCGTCGAGCAGGGACGACGGCTCGGGGAGCAGCGGGCCCAGCTCCGGCAGCTCGTCGAGGCTCTCCAGTCCCAGCCGCTCGAGGAACAGCTGCGTCGTCGCGTACAGCCCGCCGCCGCTGTCGGGGTCGGTGCCGACCTCGGACACCAGCCCGCGGGTGATGAGCGTGCGCATGACGCCGTCCACACCGACGCCGCGGATCGCCGCCACCCGGGCCCGGGTCACCGGCTGGCGGTAGGCGATGACGGCCAGGGTCTCCAGCGCGGCCTGGGTGAGCCGGCTGCGCTGCCCGTCGACGAGGTGGCGCTCGACGACGTCGGCGTGGTCCTCGCGGGTGTACAGCCGCCAGCCCTCCCCCACCCGCCGCAGGGTGATGCCGGCACCGCGCTCGTCGTAGCCGGCGGCCAGCGCCGCCAACTCGGTGCGCACCCGCGGCACCGGGCAGCGCAGCGCCTCGGCCAGGGTGACCTCGTCGACCGGGGTGTCGACGACGAACAGCAGCGCCTCCAGCCCACCGCGCAGCGCGGCCGGGTCGAGCTCCGGTTCCGGCTCCAGCTCGGGGTCCGGTTCCGGCTCGGGCTCCGGTTCCGACTCCGGGACGACGACGGCGGGGGGCGGCAGCGGCGCCGGCTCCTCGACCGGGGCGGGCTCGGCCGCCACCGCCTGCCGGTCGCCGACCCGGGCGGCCAGCTCCGCGGCGACGGCGTCCCAGGTGGCGGGGTCGGCGCCCTCGCGCGCCTCGGCCTGCTCGCGGGTGGCGGCCAGCTCCTCGGCCAGGGCGTCCCAGGAGATGGGTGGCCGCTCGTCCTGGCTCACGCGGCCTCCTCACTGGCGCTCGCCGGCCACGTGTGGTCCCCGTCGTCGGCGTCGTCCGGTCCCGGGTCGGCGCCACCGGTCCAGCGCACGTGCAGCTCCCCGAGCGGGGTCAGCTGCTCGAAGACCACCCGCTGCTGGCGGTAGAGCTCCAGCAGGGCGAGGAACCGGGCGATCACCTCGCGGGTGTGCCCGCAGTCGGCGGTCAGCGCGCGGAAGCTCGCCGTCCCGGCGTCGAGGAGGTGGTTGCGCACCAGCAGGAGCTGCTCGGCGACGCTCACCGGTGGCGCGTGCAGGTGGGAGACGCTCACCGACGGCGGCGCCTGCGGGGTCAGTGCCCGGGTGGCCAGGGCCGCGAACTGCTCGGGGGTCACGCCGAGCAGCACCTCGGGCAGCAGGTCGGCGAAGCGGGGCTCCAGCGCCACGTCGCGGGTGTGCCGGCGGACGGCGCCGGCCTCGCGCTCGCGCAGGAAGGCCGCCGCCTGCTTGTAGGCGCGGTACTGCAGGAGGCGGGCGAAGAGCAGGTCGCGGGCCTCGAGCAGCTCGAGGTCCTCGTCGTCCTCCACCTCGGCGGCGGGCAGCAGCCGCGCGGCCTTGAGGTCGAGCAGGGTGGCGGCCACGACGAGGAACTCGCTGGCCTGGTCGAGGTCGAGCTCGTCGCCGAGGGCGCGCAGGTGGGCGATGAACTCGTCGGTGACCGTCGACAGGGCGATCTCGGTGATGTCGAGCTGGTGCTTGGCGATCAGCTGCAGCAGCAGGTCGAACGGGCCCTCGAAGTTGGCCAGCCGGACGGTGAACCGCCCGCTGCCGACCTCCGGGGTCTCCGTCGCCGTCACACGGTCAGCCTAGGAGCGGTCACCGACAGTGCCCGGACCGCGGGCTCCTGCCGTCGACCGTCGGCGAACGGTGGTCCAGCCCGCCGGTGGGGACGACCACTCGCGGATGACCACCGCGTCATAGACCTACTTCGTCCGCAGGCGGGCGACGAGCACCGAGTCCTCGCCGCGTTCGGCGAGGTCGGCGAGCAGCACGTTGATCGCCTCGCGGACGATGCGCCCGCGGTCGGCGGCCACGCCGTGCTGGCCCCGCAGCGTGAGCCGCGCGCTCTCCAGCGCCAGCAGCTCGTCGGCGGAGATGTAGACGGTGATCTTCTCGTCGTGCCTGGTCCGCTCGGCGCGCTGTGCGCGGCCGCGGCGCGCCGGCGCCGGAGCCGGCGCGGGCGGCGGCGTGCGGAATCCGGCCAGCGGGTCGGCGTCGTCCGCACCGCCGGGGACCAGCGTCAGAGGCGCCGTCGTCTCGGCCGCGCCGTCCCCCCGGCGTGCGCCGCCGCGCAGCGCCGGCGAGCTGACCGTCGCGCTGATGCTGGGCAGCTCGGTGACCTCCGGCGCCGGCTCGGCGTCGGTGCGGCGGAACAGCTCGGCCGCACCCGGGAGGACGGGACGCCGTGTCACGCTGCCACCTCGCCGGCGCTCGGCGGGAGCGCGACACAGCGTGCCGTGCTCATCGGTGAGCTCGCGAGCTCGCTCACAGTGCCAGGACCTCCTTGGCCAGGTCCCGGTAGGCCGACGCGCCCGAGGACGTGGGCGCCCAGGTGGTGATCGGCTGGCCGGCGACCGTGGTCTCGGGGAAGCGCACGGTCCGCTGGATGACGGTGCGGAAGACGGTGTCGCCGAAGGCCTCGACGACCCGACTGAACACCTCGCGGCAGTGCACGGTGCGCGCGTCGTACATCGTGGCGAGGATCCCGGAGATCTCCAGCCCGGGGTTGAGCCGCTCCTTGACCTTCTCGATGGTGTCCACGAGCAGGGCCACCCCGCGCAGCGAGAAGAACTCGCACTCCAGCGGGATGACGACGCCCTGCGCGGCGGTCAGCGCGTTGACCGTCAGCAGGCCCAGGGACGGCTGGCAGTCGATGAGGATGTAGTCGTACTCGTCACGGACGTCGGCGAGCACCCGCAGCAGCGTCTGCTCCCGGGCCACCTCGCTGACCAGCTGCACCTCGGCCGCGGACAGGTCGATGTTGCTCGGCACCAGGTCCAGGCCGGCGATGTCGGTGGACACCCGCACGTCCTTCAGCGAGGTGCGCCGCTCCATGAGCGCGTTGTAGATGGTCCGGTCCAGGTTCTGCGCCGGGACGCCGAGGCCCACCGACAGCGCCCCCTGCGGGTCCAGGTCGATGAGCAGCACCTTGCGGCCGTACTCCACCAGCGCGGCACCCAGGTTGATGGTCGACGTGGTCTTGCCGACGCCGCCCTTCTGGTTGCACATCGCGATGATCTGGGCGGGGCCGTGCTGCGTCAGCGGCTTCGGGTCGGGCAGCCGGCGCATGCGCGCGCGGGCCGGGTCCAGCCGCGAGGCCGCGGCACCCATCTCGGGCTCGGGGTCGGTCGGGAGCGCGAGGGCCGGGCCGGCCGCGTCCCCTCGGATCGCCATCGCTGTCGTGTCCTCCACCTCGTGCCCGTTCCGGCTCGGGGGCCGGGTGCGGTCAGCCGATCTGCCGCGCGGGATGCACCGACGGTAGGGAGATCGACACGGTTAGCTGAGGAGGCACGCCGCACGTCGTGTCGACTTGGCGACCCGTGACAACACACCAGTCACATACAGCCGAACCGGTCGGCAGAAGTCGCCGAGGAGTGCGCCGAACCGCTGTCAGGTCAGCGCACGGGGGTGGCTGCTGGCGTACACCTCGCGCAGCCGATCGACGGTCACCAGCGTGTAGACCTGGGTGGTGGTCACCGACGCGTGGCCGAGCAGCTCCTGGACGACGCGGACGTCGGCCCCGCCGTCGAGCAGGTGGGTGGCGAAGGAGTGCCGCAGCGTGTGCGGCGAGACCGTGTTGACCAGGTCCACCCCGCCCGCCCGCTCGGCCGCCGCGCGCAGGATCGACCAGGCGCTCTGCCGCGACAGCGACCCGCCGCGGACGTTGAGGAACAGCGCACCGGATGCGCCCCTGCCGCGCGGAGCCGCGGCCGACGAGGAACCGCCGGCACTGCGCCCCGCCCGGCCCACGGCCGCGGCCAGCGCCGGGCGGGCGCGCACCAGGCAGTCCTCCACCGCCTTCGCCGCGTAGGACCCGACCGGCACGATCCGCTGCTTGCCGCCCTTGCCGGCCAGCCGGACCACCGACTGGCCGCGGTCGAGGTCGTCGACGGCCAGCCCGACCGCCTCGGAGATGCGCGCCCCGGTCCCGTACAGCAGCTCGAGCAGCGCCCGGTCGCGCAGGCCGCGCGGCCCCTCCAGCGAGCCCGCGGCCTCGATGAGCGCCACCACCGACTCGACCGGGATGGCCTTGGGCAGCCGACGCGCCGGTGCCGGCGGGCGCACCTCGTGGGCGACGTCGTCGGGCACCAGGCCGTCGAGCAGCGCGAAGCGGTGCAGCCCGCGGACGGCGACCACCGCCCGCGCCGCCGAGGTGGCGGACAGCGGCGGGTGGTCGTCGTCCCCCTGACGGAGCGCGGCCAGGAACCCGGCGACGTCGGACTCGGCGACCTCGCCCAGCCCGCGCACGCCGGCCGCGTCGAGGAACTGGGTGTAGCGGCGCAGGTCGCGGCGGTAGGAGGAGATGGTGTTGGCGGCCAGGCCGCGCTCGACGGTGAGGTGGTCGAGGTAGCCGGAGACCACCCGGGCGACGTCGGAGGTGGTGGCGGTGGGAGCAGTCAGGGGAGCACCTCCTCCAGCCCGACGGCGGCCATCCCGTGGGCCTCGGCGACCTCGGGCAGCACCACCTGCCCGGTCACCACGTTGACCCCGCGGGCCAGCGCGGGGTCGGAGCGGACGGCGGCGGCGGTGCCCTCGGTGGCCAGCGCCATGACGTAGGGCAGCGTCACGTTGGTCAGCGCGTGCGTCGAGGTGTTGGGGACCGCGCCGGGCATGTTGGCCACGCAGTAGAACACCGAGTCGTGCACCCGGAAGGTCGGGTCGTCGTGCGTGGTGGGGCGGGTGTCCTCGAAGCAGCCGCCCTGGTCGACGGCGATGTCGACCAGCACCGAGCCCGGCTTCATCCGCGACACCAGCTCGTTGCTCACCAGCATCGGCGCCTTCGCGCCGGGCACCAGCACCGCGCCGATGACCAGGTCGGCGTCCAGGACGGCCCGCTCCACCTCGTAGGCGTTGGAGGCCACGGTCTGCAGGTGGCCCTGGTAGATCCGGTCGGCGGCGCGCAGCTTGTCGATGTCCCGGTCGAGGACGACGACCTCCGCCTGCATGCCGAGCGCGATCGCGGCGGCGTTCATCCCCGAGACACCTGCGCCGATGACGACCACCTTGGCCGCGTAGACGCCGGAGGCGCCGCCGAGCAGCACCCCGCGGCCGCCGTGCGCGCGCTCCAGGCTGTGCGCACCCACCTGGGGCGCCATCCGGCCGGCGACCTCCGACATCGGGGCGAGCAGCGGCAGCGCACCGTCGGCGGTCTGCACCGTCTCGTAGGCGATCGCGGTGGTGCCCGAGGCGACCAGCGCGTCGGTGCACTCCTTCGACGCGGCCAGGTGCAGGTAGGTGAACAGCGTCTGGCCCGCGCGCAGCCGGCCGTACTCCTCGACGATCGGCTCCTTGACCTTGAGCAGCAGGTCGGCGTCGGCCCACACGTCGTCGGCGCTGCCGACGATGGTCGCCCCGGTGGCGGTGTAGTCGCCGTCCGGGATGGACGACCCCTCACCCGCCCCCTGCTCCACGAGCACCGTGTGCCCGGCCCGCACCAGCTCGGTCACCCCGGCGGGGGTGAGCGCCACCCGGTACTCCCGGTTCTTGACCTCTCGGGGAACCCCGACCCGCATCGTCGCACTCCTGGTCCCGGCGGTCCGTCCCGAGGGTGACGGGCGTCCCACCGTCTCGTGGGCGCGCCCGGTCGGGGCGCGCCTCGCGCGGAGTCTAGGCAGGCGGAACGGCTCCGGGCGGCCCGGCGCGTCGGGTCCCCCTGCTGGTGGCGGCCCCCCTGCAGGCAGGAGGACCCCGTCCTCCTCACCGTGGAAGGACCCCGTCCTCACCCACCCCTCGGAGAGGACCCGGGACGGGGCCGCGGCGAGCCCCTGGACGGGCCGGCCCTGAAGGGGCCAGGCCGAGGGGTCCGCTCTCAGCCGGCGCTTGTCGCGTACCCGCAGGCGGTCACGGCGGCGCTGCAGACGTCCTCGTCCTGCTGGCCGGTGCCCCCGCTGGCACCGAGCGCCCCGACCAGCTGCCCGTCGGCGTAGACCGGGACGGCACCGGGCTGCGGGGTGAAACGGCCCCCGGTCATCGTGCTCAGCGCGGTGGAGAAGTTGGGCAGGCTGTCCATCTTGGCCTTCTGCCCGGCGCTGGGCATGCCGTAGGCCGCGGCGGTCCAGGCCTTGCCCTGGGCGACGTCGGTGGAGATCCACGGGGCGCCGTCGGTGCGCAGCACGGCCACGAGGTGGCCCGCGGCGTCCATGACGGCGAAGGACATGGGCACGCCGACCCGGGCGCACTCCTCCCGTGCGGCGGAGAGGAGGGCCAGGGCCTGGTCGGAGGTCAGCACGGGCCCACCCTGCCAGGGTCCCCGAGGGGGAGGGCGACCAGGTCACCTGGTCGGCAGCCGTCCCGACCCCGGTCGACACTGGTCCGGGCTCGCCGGCCGGCGGCCCGGAACCGACCCCACCAGACGGAGGAGTGCCGTGCGCCTCTACGCCGACTCGCCCACCGTCCGGGCCCGGCAGGTCGCCGCCGACCTCGGGATGGTGGCCTGGCTGGTGCTCTGGGCGCTCGTCGCACGCGCGGTGCACGGCGCGGTCCTCGCCCTGGCCGAGCCGGGCCGCGCCGTCGAGGACCTCGCGTCGTCGGTCGCGGACAGCATGGCCTCGGCCGCGGAGGCCGCCGAGGACGTCCCCCTGGTCGGCGACGAGCTCGCCGCCCCGTTCGACGCCCTCGGCTCGGCCGGTGACTCGGTCGGTGGCGCCGGGCAGGCCGCGCAGGACGCAGTCGGCACGCTGGCCACGGTGCTGGCCGTCGTCCTGGTCCTGCTGCCGGTCGGCTGGGCGCTGCTGCGCTGGCTGACCTGGCGGCTGGGCTGGGCGCGGGCGGCCGGCGCGGCCCGGCGGCTGGCCGCGGCCGACCCGGACGTGCTGGCGGCGCGGGCACTGGCCACCGCCCCGCTGTCCCGGCTGGCCGCCCTGCCACCGGGCACCGCGGACGGCTGGCGGGCCGGCGACCCGGCCGCCACGCGGACGCTCGCGGCCGTGGAGCTGGAGCGCCTGGGGCTGCCCGCACCCCGCGACGGGTGAGCGCGGACACGCCCGTTCCCGGCCCCCGCCCCTGGCGGGCCGCGGCCCCCCGGTGCCAGCCTGCCTACTGCGTCCCGGCCGGGGGAACGCCCCCGTGCCGCCACCTGCACGCCGGGGGTCGAGGCCATGCGCACCAGCGACGACGCTCCCGCGCGGCCCGTGCTCGGCATCGCCGCGCTGGCGGCCCTGCTGCTCGTCGCAGTCCTGGCGGTGTTCGCTGTGGCCCCGGCGCGACCACGGGGGGCCGACGCGCCGGCGGGGGTGTTCAGCGCGACCCGGGCCGTGGACCAGCTGGAGCGGATCGCCGACGTCCCGCGCCCGGTGGGGTCGCCCGGGCACGCCCTCGCCCGTGAGCACCTGCTCGCCACGCTGGAGGCCTGGGGCTGGCGCACCGAGGTGCACGAGGCCGTGGGCGCCACCGACTTCGGCCAGGCGGGCACCCAGCCGGTGGCGCTCGCACGCAACGTCGTCGCCACCTGGCCGGGCACCGACCCCACCGGCACGGTGGTGCTCGCCGCGCACTACGACACCGTCGCCGGCTCCCCGGGCGCCGCCGACGACGGCATCGGGATGGGCACCGTGCTGGAGGTGGCGCGGGCACTGAGCACCGGGGGTGCCGCCCCGCTGCGCAACGACGTCGTGGTGCTGCTCACCGACGCCGAGGAGCCCGGTCTGCTCGGCGCCGACGCCTTCGCCCGCGAGCGCGCAGGCGCGCTCGGGGAGACGGTGGTGCTCAACCACGAGGCCCGCGGCGCGGCGGGGGCCCCGACCACCTTCCGGACGACGTCCCCGAACGGGGTGCTGCTCGAGGCGCTGTCGCGGGCGCCGGGGGCCTCGGCCGACTCCGCCTCCGAGGCGGCCTTCGAGGCTCTGCCCAACGGCAGCGACTTCACCCCCCTCACCGGCGCCGGCCTGCACGCGCTGGACACCGCGATCGCCGCGGGCAGCGCCCACTACCACTCCCCCGTCGACGACCTGGCGCACCTGAGCCCCGCCTCCCTGCAGCAGATGGGCGACACCAGCCTCGCCGTGGCCCGCGACCTCGCCGCAGCGGACCTGGCGGCGGTCGACGGCGGGGGCGAGCAGGTGGTCACGACCCTGCCGTGGGGTCTGCTGCGGTACCCGCAGGCGGCGGAGGCACCGCTGGCCCTCGCGGCGCTCGCCGGTGCCCTCGCGCTGGTGGCGCTGCGCCGGCGCCGGGGAGCACTGACCCTGCCGCGCACCGCGCTGTCCGCCCTGGTCGCGGTGGTGCTGCTGGCCGCTGCCGGGGCCGCGGGGTGGGCGACGTGGCAGCTCGCGCTGCTGGTCGACCCCGGGCAGGCCTCCGCGGTGGTCGGTGACCCGTACCGGCCCGCCGCCTACGCGGGAGCGGTGCTGCTGGCCGGCGCCGCCGTGGTCCTGGGCGGGTACGCCCTGGTGCGCTCCCGCCTGGGTGCGCCCGCCGTCGCCACCGGGGCGCTGACCGCGCTGGCGGTCCTCGGCGCGCTCCTGGCGCTGGTCCCGGGGGTCTCCGGCCTGCTGGTCCTGCCGGTGCTGTGCGCCGTCGGCGGGGCCCTGGCCGCGGAGCTGCTCCCCACGCGGGCAGCCCTCGTGCGCGGCGCCGCGGTCCTGCTCGGCTCGGCGGGCGCCACGCTGCTGCTGGGGCCGGGCGCCTGGGTGGCCCTGGACGTCGGGCTGGCCACCGGTGGGCCCGTCGCTGCGGTGTTCCTCGGTGCGCTCCTGCTGCTGGTGCTGCCCGTGGTCGACCTCGCCTGGCCGCTGCCGCGCCCGCCCCGGCGCCGGCGGGTGTGGCGGACGGCCGCGGTCCCGGCGGCGGTGCTCCTCCTGGCGGCGGGGATGACCGGTGCCGGGCTGGTCGCCAACCGCGAGGGCGCGACCCCGCCGCGCCAGGAGCAGCTGGTGTACGTCCTGGACGCCGGCACCGGGACGGCGCTGTGGGCCTCGCGCACCGGGCCGCGCAGCGCCTGGAGCGCCGCGCTGCTGACCGAGGCACCCGCCCGGCTCGACGACGTCGTCCCGCGCGCGGAGGGCGCACCGCTCGCCTCCGGGCCCGCGCCGGTGGTGGACCTGGCGGCCCCCGAGGTCGCGGTCGTCGCCGACACCGCCCGCGACGGGCAGCGCGAACTCGTCCTGCGCCTGTCCTCCGCCCGCGGCGCTCCTGCGGTGGGTCTGTGGGTGGCCACCGGCGCCACCGTTCGAGAGGCGCGCGTCGCCGGGCACGAGCTGCCGGTCAACGGTGCGTTCGGCCCCTGGGACTTCGGGTTCGTCCTCGAGGGCACGCCGGCGGACGGCGTCGAGGTCCGCCTGCTGCTCGACCAGCGCGCCGACACGCTGGCGGTTCGCGTGGCCGACCGCAGCGACGAGCTCGCCGCCGTGCCCGGCTCCACCCCGCCACCGGGACGGGTGCTCGTCACACCCCAGCTGTGGGTGACGCGGGGCCTCGAGCTGTGAACCCACCCGTCCGGTTGGGGTTGAGGAGACCGGTGGGACTGCCGATGACGGGTGGGACACCGGGAGGCGCACGTGGTGGGACGGGCACGACGGCGGGGACGCGGGACCGGCACGGTCGCCGCGATGGCAGCGGTCGGGCTGATCGCGCTCAGCGGCCCGATCACCGAGGTCGCCGCGACGGTGACCGCCACCCGGACGGCGCTGCCCGCGGTCGCCGCACCGGCGGCCGCGCTGCCCGGCCGGGTCACCGTCGTCGCCCCGCCACCCGCGGCACCGGCCGCCGTCCCGCCGGTGAGCACCGTGGACATCCCGCGCCCGCAGCAGATCGAGGTCCGGGTGCGGCCCGGCGTCCCCTCCGGCGTCATGCCCGACACCGACCCACCGCCGTCGTCGTGCGGCGGGTACGCCAACCCGCGGCGGATCGTGCCCGGCGTGGTCCCCGGCGTGGCGTCGGCGACGGTCAGCTGGCAGTCCGACGGTCACGCCGAGGTGCTGCGGTACCGGGTGCAGGCGGTCAGCCAGCAGCTGGTCGGCGGACTGCAGCCCGACCCGCCGGTGCAGGTCGCCGACCAGCCGGCCGGCTGCGAGCCGGTCACCGTGGCCTTCGCCGGCCTGACCTCCGGGGCGCCCTACGTGTTCTGGCTGGAGGAGGAGGTACCCGACCTGTACGGCGTCCTGCGCTGGGTGCAGGTGGGCACCTCGGACGCCGTCGTCATCGGTTGAGGGACCCCTCTGCCCCTACCCCGCCTCGTCCAGGGCACCGCTGGCCCCGTCCCGGGTCCCGCTGGCCCCGTGCAGGGTCCCGTCGCGAGCTCGCGAGTGGCCGGGGGGCAGGGGGTCCTTCTCCGAAGGGTGGGGAGGACGGGGTCCTTCTCCGAGGGGTGGGCAGGACGGGGTCCTCCTGCCTGCAGATGGGCCGCCCCCGCCGGGGCTACTCGGCGTCGGCGGGGCGCAGCTGCACGCCGGTGGAGCGGGCCTGCGCCGCGCCCAGGACGCCGATGACCGCCGAGGAGTTGCGGATCCCCCCGGAGAACACCCGCTGCACCGCCTCGTCCAGCGGCACCCGCTCCACGGTCATGTCCAGCTCCTCGTGCTCGACGACGAAGCCCTCCGGCCGGTCGACCGCCGACAGCCCCTCCGCGAGGTAGACCAGGATCTCCTCGCTGCAGAAGCCCGGGGTGCTGTAGTTGTTCGCCAGCAGCGACCAGCGCTCGGCGGCCAGGCCCGCCTCCTCGGCCAGCTCGCGCTTGGCGGTGGCCAGGGGGGCCTCGCCGTCGGCGTCGCGCAGGCCGGCGGGCAGCTCCCACAGGTAGCCGCCGACCGGGTGCCGGTACTGGCGGACCATCACGATCCGCCCCTCGTCGTCCACCGCGGCGACGCACACGGCGCCGATGTGCCGGACGACCTCGCGGACGCTGTCCCCGCCGCCGGGCATGGCGACGGTCTCCCGGACGAGGGTGATGATGCGGCCCTCGTGCACGGTCTCCGTCTCGAGGACCTGGTACTCACCGGGCCGCGCGGGCTCGGTCATCAGTCCTCCTCGCTGGCGCTCGTCGTCCTGATGGCCGTCGGTGCTCTGCCTTCTGGTGACCTCGCGGGCTCGGTCACTAGATCCCCACCTTCTCGGCCTCGTCGACCGGCACGGGCAGCCGCGCGGACTCGGAGAAGTCGATCGCCGCCTGCACGAACGCCGCGAACAGCGGGTGCGGCCGGGTCGGGCGGCTCTTGAGCTCCGGGTGGGCCTGGGTGCCGACGAAGAACGGGTGCACCTCGCGCGGCAGCTCGGCGAACTCGACCAGCAGACCGTCCGGCGAGGTGCCGGAGAAGACCAGCCCGGCCTGGCCGATCCGGTCGCGGTAGGCGTTGGCCACCTCGTAGCGGTGCCGGTGCCGCTCGGTGATCTCCGTGGCGCCGTAGGCGGCGGCGACGACCGAGCCCCTCTGCAGGCTCGCGGGGTAGCTGCCCAGCCGCATCGTGCCGCCCATGTCGCCGCGCCCGGCCACCACGTCGACCTGGCTGGCCATCGTCGCGATGACCGCGTCGGGGGTGTCGGGGTCGAACTCGGCGGAGTTGGCCTCGCCCAGCCCGGCCAGGTTGCGCGCCGCCTCGATCACCATGCACTGCAGGCCCAGGCACAGCCCCAGCAGCGGGACGCCGTTGACCCGCGCGTGGCGGATCGCGCCGAGCTTGCCCTCGATGCCGCGCACCCCGAACCCGCCGGGGATGCAGATGCCGTCGGCCCCGGCCAGCGCGCGCTCGGCGCCCTCGGGGGTCGCGCAGTCGTCGGAGGGCACCCAGCGGATCTGCACCCGGCTGCGGTGCGCGAACCCGCCGGCCCGCAGCGCCTCGGTCACCGACAGGTAGGCGTCGGGCAGGTCGATGTACTTGCCCACCAGCGCGATCGTCACCGTCTGCCGCGGCGCGTGGACCCGGTCGAGCAGGTCGCCCCACACGGTCCAGTCGACGTCCCGGAACGGCAGGCCGAGCCGGCGGACGACGTAGGCGTCCAGGCCCTCCCGGTGCAGCACCTTGGGGATGTCGTAGATCGACGGCGCGTCGGGGCAGGAGATGACGCCCTCGGCGTCGACGTCGCACATCAGGCTGATCTTGCGCTTGAGGCCGGTGCCGATCTCCCGGTCCGAGCGGCAGACCAGCGCGTCGGGCTGGATGCCGATGTTGCGCAGCGCGGCGACCGAGTGCTGCGTCGGCTTGGTCTTCAGCTCACCGGAGGGCGCGATGTAGGGCACCAGCGAGATGTGCAGGAAGAAGCAGTTGTCGCGGCCGATCTCGTGGCGTACCTGCCGGGCGGCCTCGAGGAAGGGCAGCGACTCGATGTCGCCGACGGTGCCGCCGACCTCGGTGATGACGACGTCCACCCGCTCGTGGGCCCCCTCCTCCGGCGGCACCGCCGCGGCCATGATCCGCGCCTTGATCTCGTTGGTGATGTGCGGGATGACCTGCACGGTGTCGCCCAGGTACTCGCCGCGCCGCTCCTTGGCGATCACGTCGGAGTACACCTGGCCGGTCGTCACGTTCGACCGGCCGGTCAGGTCGGTGTCGAGGAAGCGCTCGTAGTGCCCGATGTCCAGGTCGGTCTCGGCGCCGTCCTCGGTGACGAAGACCTCGCCGTGCTGGAACGGGTTCATCGTCCCGGGGTCGACGTTGAGGTAGGGGTCCAGCTTCTGCATGGTGACCCGGAGGCCACGGCTGGACAGCAGCGCGCCGAGGGAGCTGGCCGTCAGGCCCTTGCCGAGAGAGGAGACGACTCCGCCGGTGACGAAGACGAACTTCGTCGGCTGGGAGTTGTACAAGAGGGTCCTGCCCCCGTGGTCATGGTCACGCGTGCCATGCGGTCGATCCACGGGAGACGACCGTAACACGGTCGGCCCCCTCCCCCGCGCGGCGAGCGGGAGTGCCGTCGGCCACCCCGGCGGCCGCACGGCCGGGTGCCCGCGGGCCGGCGGCGAGCCACACCAGCAGCGGCACCAGCAGGGCCGCCGCCGTCGCCGGGAGGGCCACCCCGGAGTCGTTGGCCGCCGCCCCGAGGGCGAGGCTGAGCGCACTGGCCAGCAGCCCGGCCCGCAGCGCGGCGAGGTCCCCGGGCGGCAGCAGGTCGCCGCGGCCGCGGAGCAGCCCGGGCCCGCGCAGCCGGGCCGGCAACCGGTCCCCGAGCCGGCTCCACAGCCACCCGCCCCACCGTCCCCCGGCCGGGCGCACCAGCCACACCGCGGCGACCAGCGCGACCGGCAGCAGCCAGGCCAGCGGGCTGCCGAACAGGATGTCCAGGTTGGCCTGCGCCTTGCGGCTGACCACCGTCCACGCCTCGCCGGTGAGCAGCTGCTCGACGAAGCGGCCCAGGTGGCTGCGCTCGGACGCCGGGCGCAGCCAGTCCACGAACGCCAGTGCGCCGACGGCGGCCACGGCCAGCGCGAGCACCGCGGCCATCCGGGTCACCGTCACCCGCGTGCCGGTGAGCAGCATGGCCAGCAGCAGGAAGCCGGGCAGCGCGGCCAGCACGCCGCCGAAGTCGCGGCCGAGGGCCGGGGTCCCGACGACCAGCACGGTGAGCGCCCCGGCGCCGAGCACCACGGCGGCGGTGACCGGCCGCGTCCTGCCGGCCGGCGCCCGGCGGCCCGCGGCCGTGGCGAGGGCGGTGGTGAGCAGCAGCGCGCTGACGGCGAGCAGCCCGAAGCTCAGGTTGCCGTAGCCGGTGAACCGCCCCGCCACGATCGCGTCGTAACCCAGCAACCCGCCCAGCTCCAGGTGCGACCCGGTCAGCACGTCGCCCACCAGGGTGCCCAGCGTGACCGCCAGGACGACGACCGGCGGCCCCAGCGGACGGCGCCGCCACGGGCCCAGTGCGGCGAGGGCGGCCACCGCCAGCGCGGCGAGCAGCACGCTCCCGGCCAACGCCAGGCTGGGCGCACCGGCCCGCTCCCAGGGCAGCAGGCCGGCCAGGTAGCTGGCCACCGGCACGGCAGCAGCGCCCAGCGCGACCGGGCGCAGTGCCCCGCGCAGCCGCTCCCCGGCCGGGCGCGGGGCCCGGTCGCGGCGCCGTCC
>DASQNB010000402.1:0-18686 GCA_035645175.1 Geodermatophilus sp. | reverse complement strand
GCGGTGCGTGGGCTCGCGGGCGCGCTCCAGGAGGAAGGCGATCCTCCGGAGCGCGGCCGCGGGCGGGAGCGGGTCGCTCAGCGGGAGCCCTTCTTGTACTGCTTCTCGGCCTTCCGCACCGCCGCGGCCGTGGTCGACACGCTCGGGCCCGAAGAGCTGGAGCGCCGGATCCGCACCAGGACGCTCACCGACCTGCGCGGCATCGGGCCCAAGACGGGTGCGGCGATCGTGCAGGCGCACGCCGGCGAGGTGCCCGAGTACCTGGCCCGCCTCGAGGAGACGTACGGCGAGCTGGTGCCGCTGGCCGACGACGTCGCCGAGTTCCGGGCCCTGCTGCGCGGCGACCTGCACGTGCACTCGGACTGGTCCGACGGCGGCAGCCCGATCCGGGAGATGGCCGAGGCCGCGATCGGGCTGGGTCACGAGTACCTGGCGCTGACCGACCACTCCCCCCGGCTGACCGTCGCCAACGGCCTGTCCCCCGAGCGGCTGGAACGGCAGCTCGACGTGGTCGCCGAGCTCAACGAGGAGCTCGCCCCGTTCCGGATCCTCACCGGCATCGAGTGCGACATCAACGTCGACGGCAGCCTCGACCAGACCGACGTGCTGCTCGGCCGGCTGGACGTCGTCGTCGCCAGCGTCCACTCCGACCTGCGCGCGGACGCCGCAGCGATGACCGAGCGCATGCTCACCGCGGTCGCCGACCCGCACACCGACGTCCTCGGGCACTGCACCGGCCGACTGCTGGTCCCCCGGGAGCAGCGCGAGGGACGACGGCAGCGGCCGCGGCCGGAGAGCACCTTCGACGCCGAGGCGGTGTTCGCCGCCTGCGTCGAGCACGGCACCGCGGTGGAGATCAACTCCCGCCCCGAGCGGCTGGACCCGCCGCTGCGCCTGCTGAACCTGGCCGTCGACCTGGGCTGCGAGTTCGCCGTCGACACCGACGCGCACGCCCCCGGCCAGCTCGACTGGCAGGGCAACGGCTGCGAGCGCGCCGTCGAGTGCGGCGTCCCGGCCGAGCGGGTGGTCAACACCCGGACCGCGGAGCAGCTCCTGGAGTGGACGGCCGGCTGAGTCGCGTGCCCGGCCCGCGGCATGTCGACGACGGTGTTCCACATCTGGCCCTCCGGTCGGGGCCACTCAGCCGACCGGTTGCCGGGTCGCTGTCCAACCGGCCCACGCCGACGCGACCATGTCGTTGACGTCGTACCGCGCCTCCCACCCGAGCGTGTCGCGGATGGTGTCGGCGCAGGCGACGACCCGGGGCGGGTCCCCGGCCCGGGACGGTGCAACGACCGGTTCGGCCCATGGCTCCGACGCCGTCCCGGTGACCGCGCGGATCACGTCGATCATCTCGCGGACCGAGATGCCCTCGCCGCGGCCGATGTTGGCCGTCAGCGCGGTCACCCGGCCCTCGGCGAGCGCTCGGGCAGCGGCGACGTGGGCGGAAGCGATGTCGGCGACGTGGACGAAGTCCCGGATGCACGTGCCGTCGAGGGTGGGCTGGTCCTCGCCGAAGACCAGCGGCGGCAGTCCCTGCTCGATCCGCTGGAAGACCATGGGCACGAGGCTGGAGACCCCGCGGTCGGTGAGCGCGGGGTCCGCCGTCCCGGCCACGTTGAAGTAGCGCAGGTTCGCGTACCGGAGACCCGTCGCGGCCGCGACCTCGGCGATCATCCGCTCGCCGACCAGCTTCGTCGTCCCGTAGGGGTTCACCGGCCGGCAGTCGGTGTCCTCGCGGACGAGGTCGACGTCGGGCATGCCGTAGACGGCGGCGCTCGAGGAGAAGACGAGGTCCGCGACCCCCGCGGCCCCGGCCTCCTCGAGCAGGACGCGCAGCCCCTCGACGTTCTCCCGGTAGTACAGCAGGGGACGGCGGATCGACTCCTCGACCTGCTTCTTCGCCGCGACGTGCACGATGCCGGTGACCCGGTGCTCCCGGAGCGTGCGGCCGACCAGGTCCGCATCGAGGACGCTGCCGACGACGAGGGGCACGTCCGGGATGCGTCCCGGATCGCCGGTCGAGAGGTCGTCGAGGACGACGACGTCCTCGCCCGCCTGCCGCATGGCGACGACGACGTGCGCGCCGATGTAGCCGGCTCCGCCGGTCACGAGCCAGGTCACCCGGCCGAGGGTAGCGAGCCCATCGGCCTGGCCAGACCGCTCGGTTGCGGCGTCCCGGTGGAGCGCGTGGCGCACCGGAGCGCGGTGCAGCGGCTGGGGCGGCCGACTGACAGCGGAGAGCAGAGCCGGGCGGTCGACCGTCGCTGCAGCGGTCGCGGTCGCCGGATCCGTACTCCTCCGGCTCGTCGGGTGTCGACCTCGGCCACCACCCGACGGCAGACCCGTCCACCCGATCGGGGTCCCGACTCCCCGTGGTCTCCCGGCTGGTCAGCGGCGGGAGACGTGGCGCAGCCCGCCCAGCGCACGCCGCGCCATGCCCCGGGCGTCCCGCTCGAACTCACGCAGGGGCCACTGCGGGGGGGCCAGAGCCGTCGCCACCAGGTCCTCGGGACGGGTGCTGCGCCGGACCTCGATCCGCGGCCACGCGAACCGGCCGCGGCGGCTCCGCGGGGGACGGCGGCCCTCGAGCGCGAAGGCCGCCGTGTACCCGGCCCGGCGGGTGGCCGACCGGACACTGACGTCGTGCTCCCCGTAGGGGTAGGCCACGACCGGTTCGACGGGCAGCCCCATGGCCCGGAGGTCGCGCAGCGGCCGGTCGAGCTCCCGCTCCAGCCCGGCGGTGTCCTGCTGTGTGAGGTGGGCGTGGGTCCCCGAGTGCACCCCCAGGGACCAGCCGTGTGCGACGAGCTCGCGCAGCTGGTCGGCGTCGAGCAGCGGGAGCTGCACCGCTCCTCGCTCGACGTCCCACTGGTTGCAGCCGCCGACCTGCTCCCCGACCACGAAGACCACCGCGGGGATCCCCCGCGGCGCGGTCACCGGGAGCGCGCCGTCGAGCAGGCTGGCGTAGGCGTCGTCGAAGGTGAGCAGGACGCTCCGCGGCGGGATGGCTGCACCTCCGTGGAACTGGGCCAGCAGGTCTGGGAGGCCCACGAAGGTGAATCCCGCATCGGCCAGAGCGTCGACGTGCAGCTCGAGCTGCTCGGACGTCACGCACCACTCGCCGATGACCGGGTCGTCCACCTTCTCCACGGCGTGGTAGGCCAGCACCACGGGTGGGCGGCCGGTCAGGTCGAACCCGCCACCCCCGTGCACCCCACGCCAGTAGCAAGCGTCCCGGACCCGGGTGAACGCCCACCCGGTCATCGGGTCGATCCGCCCGGAGGCGGCGCGCGCGACGACGGGGGCGGCCAGTGCTCGGCCCAGACGGGAGGGCACGACGTGCGCCCAGCGCGAGAGCAGGCGGCCACTGGGCGTGCCGGCGCGGTGGCTCTGGAGCAGCTCCGGCAGCAGGTCCGGGTGCTTGCGGACGAGCGCGGCGTCGGCGCGCCCGCCCTGGCGCCACTGCCGCAGGTTCTGCTCCGGCGTGACGACGTACCGCTGATGGGTCACCGCCCCGGGGGCGTAGCGCACCACGGCGCTGCTGCGCAGGAGCCGGTGCAGGAAGTCGGTGTCCTCGGCGCCGAACTGGCCCCGGGCATTGAACGTCTCATCGAACCCCCCGGCCCGCTGGAACACCTCTCGTCGCACCGAGAGCTGTCCGGTCAGCAGGTCACCGAGCGAGAGCTGGCCACGATTGCGGACCAGCCGCTCGTGCCGCTCCCGCGCCCACTGGTCGACGCCGCTGCTCAGCAGGTTGCGGGGGGAGTCGGGATGGAGGGGGATGTGCCCGATGACGGCGTCGGCCCCGGCGCGCAGGACGGCGTCGTGCTCCACGAGCAGCCGCCGGTCGACCACCATGTCGTCGTCGAGGAACAGCAGCACCTCGCCGTGCGCCTGGGCGGCACCGTGGTTGCGGGCGGCCGCCGCTCCGCGGTTGTCCTGGACGACGACGCGGACCGGGAACGGCACGGGCACAGCCCGGGCGGCCTCGGCACTGCCGTCGGTCGACCCGTCGACGACGACGACGAGCTCGCAGGGCCACGGCGTCTCCAGCTCGGCGATCGCCTGCAGGGTCTCGACCAGCACGTCCCGGCGTTGATAGGTCGGGATGATGACGCTGAACCGCGCACTCACCGCCACGTCCTCGTGCAGCCCGGGGGTGCCACGCTCCGTTGCGCCCACGCCCTGACCCTACTGGCGGAGAGGGTCCCCGACCGGTCCCTTCCCCGGACCGGGTGACCTCACGGACGGGCCGCCGCCCGGTCGGGATGCTTCCCGGCGGCGACCGGTCGTCAGGCCGGCCGGGCGCCCCGAGCGCGAGCGCCGGCCAGGCGGCGGCGCACGTCGCGCCGGCTGCGCAGATAGGCAGCCGGCCCCTTGAGCGCCCCCCGCCGCTCGAGCCGGACGAGCTCCCGGGGAGCCGGCGCGCCGAGCAGTGCCTCGGCCGGGACGGCGGGCCCGGCGTCGCCCTCGCCGCTCAGGACGCGCCTGGCCACTCGAGGCAGCTGCGAGAGCACGCCGGCGAGGTGCCAGGGCTGCGCGCCGACGAGCGAGGTGAGCATGGCGGTGAACCCGAGCCCGTAGGCCTCGATCTGGCTGCGCAGGGACGGGTAGTCCGCGCGGTGGGTGTGGTGGACCACCGCGCGCGGCTCGTACCCGATCGACCCGCCGCTCGACAGCAGCCGGATGAACATGGCGAGGTCCTCGCCGCCGCGCGCGGGGGTCCCGGTGCCGAGCGCCTCGTCGAACGGCCCGACCCGCTGCAGCGCGCCGGCGCGGAAGGCCATGTTGGCCCCGGCACCGCAGGCGCCGGCGCCGTAGACGGCGAAGCGACGCACCTCGGCGCCATCCCAGGTCTCGACGGCGACCTCCGCGCGGCGCGAGAGCCGGTTGCGACCGGCCGCGCCCCGGTAGGTGAGCGGGGCGAAGACCCGGGTGGCGCCGAAACCACCGTAGTGGCGCTCGAACCACAGCTGGGCGGGTGTCTCGAGCTCCGCGGGCAGGATCAGCCCGGTCACCGCGTCCTCGTCCGGTCGCAGGGCGAAGCGGGTGGCGAGCGCACGCAGCCAGCCGGCGTCGACCTGCACGTCGTCGTCGGTGAAGGCGACGACCTCCCCCCGGGCACTGCGGACGCCGGCGTTGCGGGCCGCCGAGATCCCAGGCACCGGCTCGCGGACCACTCTGACCCTGGACAGCCCGGCCACCAGCTCCCGGAGGAGATCGGCCTCACCGACCCGGGAGTTGTCCACCACGACGACCTCGAAGTCGGGGTGGTCGAGGGCGTCGAGGGCCGCCACGCTCGCGCGCAACTGCTCGGGACGGGCCAGGTTGGTCGGCACGACGACGCTCGCGCTGGGCAGCGCCGGCGGCCTGGCCGGTGCGGGCGGGCGGCCAGGGGACGCGGCCACCGCGGCCTCCACGAGACGGCGGACGGCGTCGGCAGGCAGCGCGTCCGCGCCGGCGAAGCCCGCCTCCACGACAGCGACCGGCGCGCCCGTGCACCGGACGACGAGCCATGCCCCGGCCCACCGGGAGCCGTCCTCGCGCACCGCCGTCACGGCCGGGACGTCGCCGTCGGCGTCCACGACGACGACGCGGACGGGCTGGTGCTCGGTCACGGGGCTGGTCACGGCGGCCACGGTAGCGGGGGGCCGGGCCGCCGAGCGGTCAGCAGAGGGACGGCTCACCCGTCCGGCGCATCGACCGTCTCCCCGCCGGTGGTGGCCGCGGCCACCCCTCGTTCGAGGCGGGCCCGCGCCGAGCGCAGCTGGTGGAGCAGCCAGGGCAGGCACGCCACCGCGAGGCCGAACCGGACGGCGTTCCACGTCAGCGTGTGCGGCAGCCACAGCGTCCCCGCGCTCACCGCCGCAGCCGCCAGGACACCGAGGACCAGTGACCGGGGGATGCGGGGCAGCGCCACGCCCCGGGGCAGCGCGATCCGGTAGCCGAGTGACTCGACGGCGAAGGCGGCGACAGTCGCCGCAGCCGCACCCACCAGTCCCCACGTCGGGACCAGGACGAGGTTGACCACCACGTTGGCCAGCGCCGCGACGATGGCGCTCGCCGCCAGCCCCCGGGTGCGCTTCCGGGTCATCAGCTCCCACACCCAGCCGACACCGAGCAGGACCGGCAGTCCGGCGAGCGCTACCAGGTAGACCACCGGGTGCAGTTCGGCGGGCCGGAAGTCCGACGGCGCGACGACGGTCAGCACCAGTGGCGCGGCGAGGGTGACGCCGAGGATGACCGGGCTCATCAGCTTGAGCAGCCCGCTGCGGGCCAGCCCGATCACGACCCACCGGGCCCGGTCCTCCCGCACCGCGGCGATCCGCGGGAGGAAGGCGCCGTCGATCATCCCGATCAGCAGCACGGCGAGGTTCCCGACCACGTAGGCGATCTGGTAGCGGCCTGCCTCCTCGGGCCCGAGGAGACGCTGGATGACCAGGCGGTCGCTCGCGTTGAGCACGAACACCGCGAGGCCGCTGACCATCAGCGGCAGGCCCAGCCGCACCGCCCGGCGGGTGACCTGGAGCTCGACGCGGCGGGGCAGCCGGGGCCGGACCAGCACGAGGCCGAGCAACAGGGTCAGCGTGAGCGTGACGAGGTTCCCCGTCGCATAGCCGCTGGCGGTGCGCTCGTCGCCGACGAACAGCACGATGAGACCGGCCGCCTGCCCACCGAGGGCCGCCAGCACGTTGACTGTGGCGAAGGCCGTGAGCCGGTCCTGGCTCAGCAACAGGGCCGACACCATGAAGACGCCGGCAGCCAACGGCGTCCAGCCGACGACGATGCCGACGATCGGGGCGTCGGTGGGGAAGCCCAGGGCCGGTCCCCACGTCGACCGGGACACGTACGCCAGTCCGGTGAGGCCGAGGGCGACGAGCAGGCCGACGCCGACGAGAGTTCGGGCGGTGTGGTCACTACCCGTCTCGGCCCGGATGAGGATCATCGCCTGGTCCAGCCCGATGAGGGCGAGGACGACCAGCACCTGGTGGAGGGCGATGGCCGAGGAGAGGTGACCGAACTCGGCACCGGGGAGCACGTGGGCGAGAACCGGCGACACCACGGTGGCCGTGACCAGTTGCAGGGAGAGGACCCCGACGTAGAGCAGGTCCCTGCCGAACAGCTGGGAGCTGCGGGCGTGCCCGGGCTCCTCCTCCTCCATGCCGGCCCCCTCCGCCACGAGGTGACCGTCGGCGGCCGCGACCGCCTCCGGGCGCGAGGAGGGGCCTCCGGATCCGTGCACGCGCGTCTCCCTGGTCGGCCGGGGTGGGGAACGGACGCCGCGCCGCTGCGCCGTCCAGCCCGAGGGCCGCTCCCCGGTCAGGCGGACGGGTGATGCCCGCCGGGACAGTGCGGCCTCGCCCACCGTTCCACCGTCGACCGCGCACGGCTGAGCCCCTCGAGGGGAATGCTGTGATCCTGCTCACGGGAGAGCACCGACATCACCGTGTTGCTGACCGTCCAGCAACGGTGAGTCACTGTACGTCACATCGGCCCTCGACCCGGCGTCCCACGACAGGGCGACCCGGTCGAACGAGTTGTCACATCAGTCGAGCATCTGTATGAATGTCAGGGGCCGGGGACACGGAGAGTCACTGGAGCCGGCTTCGACGGGGGTCTCGACGCGAGCGGCAGTGTTGCCGGGCCGACGTCGTCCATGCGCAAGGTCCAGGACACGATCCTACACGAGGGCAGCGATGACCCGCCGGGTGATCTGTGGTCGCCATGTGCCCGGCGTCGAGCAGTGGCGAGACCGGGCCGTCAGATCCCTCAGATCCCGATGAGGAGACCACTCATGCGCACCCACACCCGCATGACTTCCGTCCGGAGGCCGGGGTGATGCGCCGCTACCCGCGCGTCAGCGTGGTGATCCCCACGTACAACGAGGCCAAGAACCTCCCCCACGTCTTCGCCCTCGTGCCCGAGGACGTCCACGAGGTGGTCGTCGTGGACGGGCGCAGCGTCGACGGCACCGTCGAGGTCGCCCGGGCCTTGCGGCCTGACGCCCGGATCGTCTGGCAGAACCGCCGGGGCAAGGGCAACGCCATGGCCTGCGGGTTCGCCGCCGTGACCGGCGACGTCGTCGTCATGCTGGACGCCGACGGCTCGGCCGACCCCCGCGAGATCCCCCGGTTCGTCGCCGCGTTGGTCGACGGCGCCGACTTCGCCAAGGGCACCCGCTTCGCCAACGGCGGCGGCAGTTCCGACATCACCCGGACGCGGGCGTGGGGCAACCGGTGGCTCAACCGCACGGCGAACGCGCTGTTCGGTACCCGCTACACCGATCTGTGCTACGGCTACAACGCGTTCTGGACCCACTGCCTGCCGTCCCTCGAACTGGACTCCGGTGGCCCGCGACAGGACGAGCGGCTCTCGGGCGACGCGTTCGAGATCGAGACGATCATCAACACCCGCATGGCCAAGGCCTGCATGTCGATCACCGAGCTGCCCAGCTACGAGCACCCGCGCCTGCACGGCACGAGCAACCTCAACACCTGGCGGGACGGGTTCCGCGTCCTGTGGGCGCTCGTCGTCGAGCGCTGCAACGGACGGGGACGGGTCGTGCTCGCCGATGTCGACCCGCTCCGGCCGCGGCAGGCCGAGGACGCCAAGGCGGGCGGCCGGCACGGCAGGAGCGTGACGTCCGGCGAGAGCCGAACGGCGTGACCGGGGCGACGGCGCCTGACGCCGCCTCCGTCAGCCCCGGCCGGTGAGCGGCCGGTACCGTGGCTGCTCGAGCGTCCACACGCGGTGCGCCGCTCCGCGGAAGGGCCGGCGAGACACCCGTTGGCCGGCTGTGATCCGTCTCGTCGCGGAGACGGAGACGGGGACGGGGACGGCTTCGGGTCGGACGTCGTTGTCCTGTGTCGTCGGCCACCGTCCCCGGCCGGGGCCGAGTCCACCTTCGAGATGGGGAGCGACGACCGTGGCGTCACGGGCAACCCGCGAGAGGGCGGCGCGCGGCGCGTCGTGCCGGACCACCTGTGTCCCCCAGCCCGTCCTCGCGGCAGGGTGGTCCCGCTGATGCTCGCCGGGAAGTCGCTGGACGTCGGGCCCGGCACCTCGCCGCGGTCGCCACGGCGACGTCGGTGGCTCCTGTTCATCGCCCTCGTCGTCCTCGGCGCGGTCGTCGCGGCTCTGCTGCAGGGCCGGGGCAGTGACGACGGAGCCGGCAACGAAGCCGGTGACAACGAAGCCGGTACCGAGGAAGACACGGTCACCGAGGTCGTCCTCCGTGAGGACTTCACCGACGACGTGGCGGTCGGGGGCTTCGCCGACTCGGCCTACGGCCAGAAGTGGACCGTGTACCCCGACGGCTGGGAGGACACCAGCGGGCTGGGAACGTATGCCCCCAGCCGGGTGCTATCGGTCGAGGACGGCGCCCTGACCTTCGACCTGCGCGCCGAGGACGGCGAGTACCTCGGCGCGGCGCTGACCGCGGGCCATACGTACGGCCGGCAGTTCGGGCGCTTCTCCATCCGCTGGCGGGCCGACCCGGTCCCGGGTTTCGGGCTGGCCTTCCTGCTGTGGCCCGACTCCGAGCGGTGGCCCGACGACGGGGAGATCGACTTCCCCGAGGGCTGGCTGGACGGCAGCATCACCGCCACCGCGCACCACGCGGACCCCACGGGCGGCAGGGACCGGTTCGACACCGGTGTGTCGATGACCGACTGGCACGTGACGACGGTCGAGTGGACGCCGTCCGCGGTCACCTTCTCACTCGACGGGCGAGTCGTCGGGACGTCCACGACCGACGTGCCGCAGAACCCCATGCACGTGGTCCTGCAGGCCGGTACCAACGGGTCCGGCACCCCACCGCCCGACGATGCCCGGGGCCGCATCCAGGTCGACTGGGTCCAGGTGGACGCCTACGGTGGCTGAGCGCCGTCCACCCCTGCGGTTGGGTGGTACGCGTTCCCCGTCCTGCCGTCGGTCCAGTGGGATGAGCGACGAGACGATCCGCGGCGTCGAGGCTGCAGGGCCGAGGTCGCGCCTCGCCGGCTCCCTGTGCACGCCCGGCCGGGAGGGGGTCGGCGTCCGAGCCGGGATCCGACCCGGGACGCACGCAGTGGAGGGAGGGACCGACCCGTGACCAGACCGCAGGTGCCGACCGCACCGGGCCGGCGCGACGAGCCGCGGCCGGCCGCAGGTGCCACTGCCGTCCCGGCTCCTGACGCGTCCGGGCGCCGGGTCGGCCGGGTGCGCCGCTGGTACGGTCTGCCGCCGCTCGTGCCGGCCGAGCCGCCGGCCGGGCTGGGAACCCGCCTCTCCCTCACGATCGGGACCCTGCTCGCCCACCTCCTGGTGGCCGTCGCCGCGGTCGCCGACTGGGACGCCGGTGTCGCCGCGGGCGCGACGGCTGTCTTCGTCGTCGGCTTCGGGGCGGCTCCCGCGCTGACCTCCCGGTCGGCCCCGGGGGTCATGCTGGTGGTGACCGCGGTGGCGGTGAGCCTGTCGGTGTCGATCCTCGTCGGGCTGGCCATGGCCTGGACCGGGACCTGGGCGCCGACCACGGCCTTCGCCGTCGCCGCCGGGCTGATGGTGGTGTGGCTGCTGGTGCACCTCGTGCGCGACGTCCGCCGGCTCCGCCGGGGTGGCCGCGCGCCGGTGCTCCGCCCGGACCGCACACAGGTGGTCTCCGCCGTCCTCGCCGTCGCCGGGCTGGCTGCCACCACCGGTGACGCCCTGGCCCACCGGACGACGCCGCCGCCCGGCGGCCTGCTGACCGTCGTGGGCCCCGTCTGGTACGTGGGACTGGCCGCCGTCCTCGCGGGGGCGCTGCTGGCGTCGCTCGCGGGGCGCAGCCCCGCGCTGCCGATCCTGGCGCTCCCCCTGCCGGTCGTCGCCGGGCAGGCCATCGTCTACGGCGTCCCGACGGTGATGGCCGCCGCCCGGCACGTGGGCGTCGTCGAGTACGTGCGTGCCGACCTGCCGCTCATCCCGGACCGCGACATCTACCAGGCGTGGTCGGGTCTGTTCGCCGGCGCCGCATGGCTCAGCGACGTCGCCCGTGTCGGCGACCCGCTCACCACCGTCGCCAACTGGTGGGCGGTCGTCCTCACGGTCGCCACGACGCTCGCCGTCCGGGCCGTCGCCGGCAACCTGGCTCTGTCCCCGCGGCGCGCCTGGTGGGCGGCCGGGGTGTTCGTCCTCGCCAACAGCCTGAACGTCACCTACTTCTCGCCGCAGTCGCTGGGGATCTTCCTCGCGCTGGCAGTCCTCGCGCTCGTCCTCCGCCTGTCCACGCTCTCCCGCCGCGGCCGGGCCGGGTACGCGCTGCAGATCCTGGTGCTCGCCTGCGCCCTCGCGGTGTCGCACCAGATCTCGCCGTACCTGCTGGTGATCGCCCTGGGCGTGCTGACCGTCTCCCGCCTGGTGCAGCAGTGGTGGCCGGTGCTGGCGGTGCTCGTGCCGGCCGTGGCCTGGGCCCTCGTCAACCTCGACCAGGTCCTCGCCTACGTCTCGCCGTCCGCCGTCGGCAACCTGCTGGACAACGTCCGCCCGCCGTCGCTGTCCTACAACAGCTACGAGCAGGCGCTGACCACCCGGCTGACGTTCGGGCTGCCGGCGCTGTTGCTCGTCGTCGTGGGCCTGGTCGCCGTCCTGTCGTGGTGGCAGCACCGGGACCGGCGGGCCTGGGTGCTCATGGTGCTGGCGGCCAGCCCCGTCTCGATGGGCGTCGCGTCCGACTACGGGCAGGAGACGATCTTCCGTGTCGTCCTGTTCGCGCTGCCGTGGCTGTGCATCGGCGCCGCGCTGGTGCGCCTGCCCGCCGCACCCGGCCGCATCGCCCTCGTGGGCGGGGCGTTCGTCCTCGTCGCGGTGAACGCCTACGGGCTGACCGGGATGGACTGGGCCCGCGTCATGCGGATCGACGAGGCGCGGCAGCTGCAGGCCGTCGAGCGCAGTGCCGAGCCCGGCTCCGTGGTGTACCTCCTCGGCACCGGTGCGGCCTCGCCGACCCGTACCACCGCGGACTACGTGAACCTCGACTGGGGCGTGGCCGACTACTACTCGCCCGATGCCGTGCTCGTCCCCGCGCCGGCCTCGGAGGCCACGGCCGGGGCGCTCCTCGCCCGGCTGAGCGCCGACCTGCGCGGACAGTGCGCTGCCGACTGCTACCTCGTGGTGTCCGACTCCGCCGCGGCCTACAGCGACCGCTACGGCATCCAGCACCTGGCCGACCACCAGCTCTACGCCCGGGTCCTCGCCGGGTCACCCGACTGGGAGACCGAGACCTCCGGGCCGACGGCGACGGTCTACCGGCTGGTGCGCAGCTCCGCGGCGGGTGCGGGCGGGTGAGCCCAGCGCCGGCCGATCCTGTCCTGGAGCCGGGCCTGGCCTGCGTCGTCCTGGCTCACACCGCGCCCGACCAGGTCCGCCGTCTGGTGACGGCACTGGACTCCTTCCCGGTGTTCCTGCACTGCGACGTCCGCACGCCGGACGACGTCTTCCGGCAGATGACCGAGGGCCTGCCCGCCCGGGTGACGGTGATGCCGCGGCGGCGCACGGCCTGGGCCCGCTGGGAGATGGTCGCGGCCGAGCTGGACGGGTACCGGGCGGCGCTCGAGACGACGGCGTCCCACGTCGCCGTCCTCACCGGCACCGACTACCCGCTGCTGTCGACGGCGGCGATCACCGAGTACCTCGCCACCGTGCTCGGCCGGTCGGTGACCACGTCCCAGCCGCTGCCGCTCCCGCAGTGGGGGCACGGCGGTGGGTTCTGGCGGCTGCGCTTCCGGTTCCGGGCCTGGGGCCAGCACATGCTCTTCCTGCCGGTGCCCCGCAGGCTCCCGCGCGGGGTCGTCGTCGCCGGCGGCTCCCAGCTGAAACTGCTCGCCCGCGAGCACGTCGCCGCGGTCGTCCGAGCGGTGGACGCCCGGCCCGACCTCGTCCGGTTCTGGCGGGCTACGTGGATCCCGGACGAGACGTTCGTCTACTCGCTGCTGCACACGCCGCACTTCGTGCCCGACTTCCTCGAACAGCGGGAGGAGGGCAGCGCCTGGTACATCAAGTGGGACGGCACGCCTCGGAAGAGCCCGCCGTGGCTCACCTGTGCCGACCTGCCAGAGCTGACCCGTCACCGGGCCGGCGCGGTGCCGACCCTCTTCGCCCGCAAGTTCTCCGCCGCGGTGGACCCCGACGTGCTCGACGAGATCGACCGCAGCCTCCGCGCCGGCTCCTGAGCGACGTCCGTGACACGGCCGGGGCGCAGGACCCTCTGCACCTTCTGTAAAGATAGGGTGACGGTGAGTCAATAGCGAGACGACAGGGACCGGCCCCCGGTTCCGGGAGGACGAGGGACCATGGCCGATCCCGCCGCTGCACCTGTCGAGTCCGTCGGAAGCGGGTCCACGCGCCACCTGCGCCCGGCCAGAGCCCCGCAGGCTGGGCTTGATGAAGCCCCGTGCTCCGCGTGCGCCCACGGGAAGCAGGCCCACCTGCACTACCGTCGCGGGACGGACTGCGCGCTGTGCGCCTGCGGGCGCTACCGCGGCCGCTCGCTGCTCGGCCGGCTGGTCCACCTCGGCCGCTGAGCTGCCCCGGCGGCTCGACCCTGACGAGGGGCGGCACCCGCGGAGCCTCCCGTGGGCGAGGTAGCGTCCGGTAGCCCGTGCGGCGCACCCCGGGGACACCGGGACGTGGGAGTGGAGCGAGATGGGGCCCGAACAGGTCGCGCTCGGACAGGCCGTGCCGGCGACGTGGTGCGGTGAGCTGGAGCTCGGCGGGGACGCCCCCGTGCAGAGCGTCCTGCCGCACACCGGGCAGCGCCGGGCCCGCCTGCTGATCCGGCTGCACGGGGACCCGGTGGGGTACGTCGAGCTGTCCACCGGGGGCGGCCGGCCCGACGCCACCGAGGTGGCCCGGCTGGCCGCCGACCGGTACGTCGACCGGATCACCGCCCATCTCGCCGCCGAAGGCGCGTCCTGGACGCCGCGGGAGGCGGTCCCGCCGCCTACCGGGACGTGCCGAGGACGGTTCGAGTCCGACACCTCGGTGACCGTCGTCGTGTGCACTCGCGACCGCGGCGAGGCCCTCCGGGACTGCCTGGAGCGGCTGGCCGCGCTGACCCACCCACACCTGGACCTGGTCGTCGTGGACAACGCGCCCTCCGACGACACCACCCGCCGGGTGGTTCAGGCCGTCGCCGCCCGCGACCCCCGCTTCCGCCACGTCGTCGAGCCGCGCCCAGGGCTGTCCCGGGCCCGCAACCGGGGCCTGGCCGAGGCCCGCGGAACGGTGATCGCCTACACCGACGACGACGTCGCCGTCGACCCGCGCTGGGTCCAGGGCCTGATGCGCGGCTTCGCCCGCCGGCCGGACGTCGCCTGTGTGACCGGCCTGGTCGCCACCGCCGGCATCGACACCAGCGAGGAGGCGTACTTCGACGCCCGCGCGGCCTCCTGGTCGACCCGGTTCGAGGCCGAGCTGTACGACATGGCCGGTGACGCGCGGGACGACGTCCTCTACCCCTACTCGGCCGGGGTCTTCGGCACCGGGGCCAACGTCGCCTTCGACACCGCTGCGCTGCGGGAGCTCGGCGGCTTCGACGAGGCGCTCGGCGCAGGCGCCCCCACCCGTGGCGGCGAGGACCTCGACGTGTTCGTGCGGGTCCTCCGGGCCGGCTGGGCACTGGCCTACGAGCCGTCGGCCGTCGTCTGGCACCACCACCGGGCCGACCCAGCCGCGCTCCTGCGGCAGCTCTACGGGTACGGCACCGGACTGGCCGCCTACCTCACCAAGTGTCTGCTGCAACCCGAGGTGCGGCGCGACTTCATCCGCCGGTTCCCCGGGGGCGTCCGCCACGCCTTCGACATCCGGCGGCGCACCGGTGACCGGCTGGGCGCCGACGTGCCCGCGCCCCGGGGCGCGCTCACCAGCGAGCTGCGCGGCCTGGCCGCCGGGCCGGTGCTCTACCTGCGGGCCCGGCGGGACCTCGTCCGCAACCGGGCCACCGCGTAGCTGCCCGCGGTCAGCACGACTCCCTCGAGGATCGCCTCGGTGCGGGCAAGACCCGAGGGGTCCCCGCGCAGGGCGTCCCGCAACCCGGCCAGGACCCCGCGCGGCAGCGTCCGCCGGACGTAGACCCGTTCGGTCTCGAGCGCGGACTCCGCCCCGGCGAGGATGCTCACCAGCGCCTTCGACCGGCCCTCGGCCCGGCAGCGGCGGCGGAAGTAGCCGCGGGTGAGCCGGTCGGACGAGACGCTGTGCCGGCAGGTCGCCGACGGCTCGAGGACGATGCGAGCACCCGGGTGCGCCCGGCGGGCGCGGATGGAGAACTCGGTCTCCTCGCAGCCTGCCGCGTCCTTGCCGAGCCGGCCCATGTCCGTGTCGAACTCGCCGGCCAGGCCGAACACGCTGCGCCGGAAGCTCATGTTGGCGCCGATCGGGTTGCGGATCTCGGCCCGCGTGGTGGGCAGTCCGCGGTAGCTGCAGCCAACGACCCACAGGAACTCGTCGGGGAACCAGGACGGCCGTGGCCCCAACCAGTCGGGCACGACGTCACCGCCCACGCCGATGACGTCGGCGTCCCAGTAGGCGGTCAGGGTCGCCTCGACCCAGCGGGGGTCGGCAGCCGCGTCGTCGTCCAAGAACGCCACGACGTCAGCGGTGGCCACCGCGACCCCGGTGTTGCGCGCTCCGGAGAGTCCACGGGGGCCGGCGTTGGCGACACAGTGGACGCTGGGGAAGGCGGCCCGCGCCCGCTCCAGCAGCTCCGGGTTGTGGTCACTGACGAGGACGACCTGTGCGGGCGGCCGGGTCTGGGTCGCCAGGCTGCCCACCGCCGCCTCGATCTGCGGCCAGCGCTCCAGCGTGTAGGCGCAGATGACCACCGTGACCGAGCTGGTCGGCGCTGCCTCGGCCACCGGGGTCCGCGCAGCAGCGGTCATCGGGCGCAGGAGCGCACGGCAGGTCGGTGGAGCACCGGATCAGCTTAACGAGCCGGAGGAGGACCGGAGTCGCCCCGGACGGGTGACCGGACGGGACCAACCGCGCCGGGCCCGCCAGCAGGCTCCCGCCGTCGCCAGGACCAGCACGCCGAGGTAGGTCGTCCAGGCGACCCGGGAGGAGTCGGCCACCAGGGGCCACAGCAGCGGGACACCCGGGCCGAGCGCGATGTCGCGGATCAGGTGCAGGCCGACACCGACAGCCAGCCCGGCGATCCTCGACCGCTGGGAGGGCCACGCCCCGGCGACGGCGAGCAGCACGAGGACCGTGGTCAGCGAGTGGGTGACCGGACGGCCGCCACCGGCGGTGACGTCCGCCCCCAAGTACAGCGGGACGTGGTCGAGGTCGATCAGCACCGCCCCGGCGAGTGCCGACGACAGCAACCGGCCCGACCGCACCCCGGCCGCGGTCAGCAGCAGCCACGCCGTCAGCAGGTGGGCAGGCCAGTCGAACAGCGCCATGGCCGCGGTCGGCCACGGACGTGCGGCGAGCACGAGGTCCAGCAGGCAGACCGTCGCGAGCGCGGCGAGGGGAGCGAGCACGCGGGCGACCGCGGCCGTCGTGCCTCCGGGTCTCGCCCTCCGAGGCCCGTTGCGGGCCAGCGACGAGGGGCTCAGGCTGACCGGATCTCGATGACGTCCGCCTCGGCCCGGGGCGTCGGCGTCGAAGCGGGCACCGCGGCCCTGGCTGCGGACGCCGCCTCCGTGAGGGTCGCCGGCGCCGCGGTCCGGCCCTTGCCGTTGACCCGCTCGACGGCCAGCGCCCAGAGGACCCGCAGGCCGTCCCGCCAGGTGTTGAGGTTGCTCTGCCCGTGGATGCGCTCGAACTCGAAGCTCGGCACCTCGACGATGCGCAGCTTCGCCTTGGCCATGCGGGTGTTGATGAGGGTCTCGATCTCGAACCCGTCGCCCCAGAGCCGCTCGTCCTGTCGCGGGCCGCCGGAGTCCAGTTCGAGGGACGGCAGGCAGTGGGTCCAGAACGCGTTGTAGCCATAGCACAGATCGGTGTAGCGGGTACCGAACAGCGCGTTCGCCGTGCGGTTGAGCCACCGGTTGCCCCACGCCCGCGTTCGGGTGATGTCGGAACTGCCGCCGCCGTTGGCGAAGCGGGTGCCCTTGGCGAAGTCGGCGCCGTCGACCAACGCGGCGACGAACCGGGGGATCTCGCGGGGGTCGGCCGAACCGTCGGCGTCGAGCATGACGACGACGTCGCCGGTCACGGCGGCGAACCCGCAGGCCATGGCGTTGCCCTTGCCCCGGCGGTTCTGCCAGACGATCCGGGCGTCAGGCCGCAAGGCCCGGGCGACCTCGACGGTGCCGTCGACGCTGTGTCCGTCCACGACGACCACCTCGTGCAGGCCGGCAGGGAGGCGGGAGAAGACGTGCGGCAGGTTCTTCGCCTCGTTGTAGGTGGGGATCACCACGCTCACGCGCGGCGGGGCGGTGCGGAATCTCACGCGCTGGATGCGGGCCGCGGGACCGGGCTGCGCGGGGATCCGGACGTCCGTGTGGGTGTTCGTGTCCGTCATGTCTCAGCTCTCGTGCCTGGTGCGTTGTCTCGGGACTGCGGCTGCCACCTCGCGGGCCGCGCAGGACCACGACGGGTCGCGCGCGGAGAGCCGGTGGGGGCGAGCCGGGTGCGATGCCGGCGAGGTGCCGGGGGCTCGGCCACGGGGGAGGCGGGTCGGCCGACCCGCCGCGCAGCGTCAGTCGGGAGACGAGCCGGGGTCGGCGGCGCGCTCGGTCACTGAGTGGACGTCGTGGGTGTGCGGGGGCCCGGTCGCAGACAGCGGCGGCACCCGGATCCCCGTGCCGAGGACGCTGAGGTCCAGCGCGGACGCGCAGTGCTGTCCCCCGCCGGATGCGTGACCGCCGGTCGCGGCCCCCGTGCAGGACCCGGCCGGGGTCAGGGGTGTCACGGGCAGGGGCGGCGGCAGCGGGGCGGGCGGCGGCAGGGGGGCGGGCGGCGGCGGCTCGGGCGGGCGGGCGGCAGGTTCGGACGACGGGACGAAGGCGAGCGCCTGGGCATCGGCGTGCGTGCCGCTCGGCGCGACGCTCGCTTCGCCTGCGGCCTCCCCGGCGAGGGACCGCGCGGTCCCCACCCCCGCGACGGCGCCCGTTTCGTCACCGCCGGACGACGCGACCCTCTCCACCAAGCCGTCCAAGGCAGCGGCTGTGCGGACGTCACAGATCGGTGAGGCCGCGGTGTCGGGGCCTCCCGCCAGCTCGTCGGCCGGCTCTGCCTGGTCGGTGGCGCCGGCCTCCGCGGGCTGTTCGGCGGTCGTGGCGTTCTCGGCGGCGCGGGCGTGCCCGACCGGCACGGAACCCGCCCTTGCGGCCGGACCCTCGGCGGCGCGGGCGTGCCCGACCGGCACGGAACCCGCCCCTGCGGCAGCACCCTCGGCGGCGTCGCTCGCGCCCGGCCCGCTCGCGTCCTCGTCGGCTGCACCCGGGTCAGCTGTGCTGGCCGCGGGGTGGGCCGAGATGGTCGGCGTGGTAGGGACACCTGGCGTGGTCAGGGCCGGGCCGGCCGGCGCCGAGGTGGCGAGAGTCGGGCCGGTCGGGGCCGCGGCGGTCGGGATGGCCGGTCCGGTGGGCGCGGTTGGCGCCGCGGGAGTGCCCGGCTGCGTCGAGACGGCTGGGATCGACGGTGCCGTCGGAGGGGTCCCAGGTAGCTGGATCGGCGTTGTCGGCGCGCTGAACGTCGCCGGGGTGGCCGGAGCCGCCGGTGCC
>DASQNB010000401.1:0-2023 GCA_035645175.1 Geodermatophilus sp. | reverse complement strand
GAGCTGGCCGCCTACAACGCCTACCTCGCCGAGCTCAACGAGCGGGCGCTGAGGCAGCGGGCCGACCATGGCTGAGCCGGCGACCGCCTCGCGGCTGCCCCGCGCACTGGCCCGCCGGGTGGGCCGCGACGTCCCCGCCGCGCTGACGCGCTACCGGGTGATGGCCTGGGTCGTCGGGGTCCTGCTGATCGCGCTGGTCCTGGTCGCGGTGCCGCTGAAGTACCTGGCGGAGATCGACGGCCCCGTCTCGGTCATCGGCACCCTGCACGGCTGGCTCTACTTCATCTTCTTCCTCACTGCGTGCGACCTCGCTCTGCGCGCCTCCTGGACGTTGCGCGGCACGGTTCTCACTCTGGTGGCAGGCACCGTTCCGATCCTGTCCTTCGTGGCCGAGCGCAACGCCACGCGCAAGACCCGCGCCGGCGTTCGCGTCTGACCCTGCCGCAGCCACTCCGCCGGCACACGACGACCCCCGGAGAACCACGCCCATGTGCGGCCTGCTCGCCTACCTGTCCACCGACGCCGACCGCGTCGACGACACCCGCGTGAAGGAGGTGCACGAGGCACTGCACTGCCTGCGCCACCGCGGCCCCGACGAGACCCAGGTCTGGAACGACGCACGGGTCGCCTTCGGCTTCAACCGGCTGTCGTTCATCGACATCGAGCACAGCCACCAGCCGATGCCCTACGCCGACGGCCGCTACCGGATCGTCTTCAACGGCGAGATCTACAACTACGTCGAGCTGCGCGCGGAGCTCGCCGCCCTGGGCGCGCAGTTCGCCACCGAGGGCGACACCGAGGCGATCGTCGCCGGCTACCACTACTGGGGTCAGGACGTCGTCCGGCGGCTGCGCGGCATGTTCGCCTTCGTCATCTGGGACACCCGGACCGGGACGGCGTTCGGCGCGCGCGACCCCTTCGGCATCAAGCCGCTGTTCACCGCGCGCCTGGCCGACGGCGCGCTGGTCCTCAGCTCCGAGAAGAAGGCGGTCCTGGAGCTGCTCGGCGGCAGCGACGCCGCCGGCGGCGTGGACTCCGCCTCCCTGCAGCACTACCTGACGCTGCAGTACGTGCCCGAGCCGGCGACGCTGCACCGCGGCGTCCGGCGGATCGAGAGCGGCACCAGCTTCACGGTGGTGGACGGCGAGCTGCACACCAGCCGCTACTTCCACCCGACCTTCCCCGTCCGGCCGGTGGCCCGGGACGCGGAGCAGGGCCGCTACGACCGGATCGCCGAGGTGCTCGACGACTCGGTGCGGGTGCACATGCGCGCCGACGTCACCGTCGGGTCGTTCCTCTCCGGCGGCATCGACTCCACCGCGATCGCGGCGCTGGCCAAGCGGTACAACCCCGACCTGATGACCTTCACGGTCGGCTTCGAGCGCCAGGGCTACTCGGAGATCGACGTCGCCGCGGAGTCGGCGGCCGCGATCGGCGTCGAGCACGTGACCAAGGTGGTGACGCCCGAGGAGTTCGCCGAGGCCATCCCGCTGGTCGTCTGGTACCTCGACGACCCGGTCGCCGACCCCGCCCTCGTGCCGCTGTACTTCGTGGCCCGCGAGGCGCGCGAGCACGTCAAGGTGGTGCTCTCCGGCGAGGGCGCCGACGAGCTCTTCGGCGGCTACAACATCTACCGCGAGCCGCTGTCGCTGGCCGCGTTCGACCGGCTGCCGGGCGGGATCCGCCGCGCGCTCGGCGCGCTGTCGGCGAAGCTGCCCGACGGCATGCGCGGCAAGGACCTGCTGCGCCGCGGCTCCATCCCGCTCGAGCAGCGCTACTACGGCAACGCGCGCATCTTCCGGGACGACGAGCTCGGCTTCCTCGAGCGCCGCGACCCCGACCTGTCGCACGTCGCCGTCACCCGCGAGCTGTACGAGCGGACGCGGGCTGCGGGCTACGACGACGTGACCGCCATGCAGTACGTGGACCTGTTCACCTGGCTGCGCGGCGACATCCTGGTCAAGGCCGACAAGATGACCATGGCCAACTCGCTGGAGCTGCGGGTGCCCTTCCTCGACCCCGA
>DASQNB010000400.1:0-7374 GCA_035645175.1 Geodermatophilus sp. | reverse complement strand
CCCCGGAGCGGACGTGACCCGGGTCACCGCATACTCCTGCGAGCCGAGCAGCGCGCACCGCCGTCGGCCTGACCCGAGGGAGTCGTCATGAACCGCAGCATCACGCTGGAGCAGTCCGAGGCGATCGTCGCGGCCTGCAAGAGCGAGGCTCAGGCCGTCGGGCAGCCGATGAACATCGCGGTCGTCGACAGCGGGGGGAACCTGGTCGCGTTCGCCGCCATGGACGACACCAAGCTGATCGGCGAGGACATCGCGCAGAAGAAGGCGCTGACGGCGGTGTACTTCCAGATGGACACCCGCGACCTCGCGCCGCTGGTGCAGCCCGGACAGCCGCTCTACGGCATCGAGGCGACCACCGGTGGCCGGCTGGTCGTCTTCGGCGGCGGGGTGCTGCTGCGCGGCGCGGACGGCCAGGTCGCCGGCGGGGTGGGCGTCAGCGCCGGCACCGTCGACGAGGACCACCAGGTGGCCGAGGCGGGGCGGAAGGCCTTCACCTGAGGGAGGACCCCCTGCCCTCCGCCGCTCGTGGGAGGACCCGCGCCCCGAGCCCATCGTCGACGGACCTCCTCCTGACCGCCCCTCGTAGAAGGGACCCCGTCCCTCCACCCCTCGCAGGCTCAGTTGAAGGACCCCCTCCCTGAGCCCTTCGCGAGCTCAGGGCACGCCAGGAGGGGGCCGCGGGACGGGGCCGGCGGTGCCCTGGAGGAGGCCGACGCCGGACGAGGACAGGGGGCCGCGGGACCGGGGCCGCCCCTCCCGGCGGATGGCGGCGCCCTGGAGGGGCTGGGCTCAGGTGGCCGGCCGGAACGCCCAGGCCGCCAGCCACACCGTGCCCACCGTGAGCACCAGGGCGAGCGGGACGTGCGTCGCGATCGAGCCGGAGCTGCCCAGCGCCGCCTGGACGAAGGTGAGCACGAAGACCACCGCCGCCAGCGCCGCCGGCCACCAGACCCGCGTGCGGCGCCCGTGCAGCACGGTGGCCAGCAGGAGCAGGCCGGTGGTCACGTGCAGGGCGATCGCCCCGGCGCCGTGGCCGCCGGTCGCGTCCTCGCCGACCATGATCCGGCCGGCGGAGAGGAACTGCCAGAACAGCACCAGCAGCGCCAGCGCGGCGGCGGCCTGCACCGGCCGGAGGGTCGAGGGGGCGGCCACGGTGGTGTCGCGGGTGCGGGTCATGCGTGGGTTCCTCCGGGGCGGACGACGGGAAGAGTTGTTGAAGATCGAAGCAGCTGAGCGCGGTCGGCACCAGGGTCTGGCCCGCCGCCTGGTCCTGTTCGACCTCGACGGCACGCTGATCGACTCCACCCCGGGCATCTGGGCCTCGGTCCGCGTCGCGGTCGCGGAGCTCGGCCGGCCCGAGCCGACGCCCGAGCAGCTGCGTGGGATGGTCGGCCCGCCGCTGGAGGACGGTTTCGCCCTCGTCCTCGGCGTCCCGCTGGCCGACGTCCCGCAGGCGGTGGGCGCCTACCGTGCGCACTACTCGGCCGGCGCGCTGCTCGATGCGAGCGTGTACCCCGGCGTCCCCGGGCTGCTGGCCGCGCTGGCCGACGCCGGTGCCACCCTCGCCGTCGCCACGAGCAAGCCCGAGCCCTTCGCCGTCCGGCTGCTGGCGCACGCCGGGCTGCTGCCGTTCTCCGCCTCCGTGCACGGCGCCACCTTCGACGGCACGGTGCGGCACAAGGACCAGGTGGTCGCCGCCGCGCTGGCGGCGCACCCGGACGGCGAGCGGCCGGTGCTCGTCGGCGACCGGGCGCACGACGTGCTCGGCGCCGCGGCGCACGGGCTGCCCTGCATCGGCGCCGGCTGGGGGCCCGCCCCGCCCGGCGAGCTCGCGGACGCCGGTGCGGCGGCGGTGGCGGCCACCCCGGCGGAGGTCCGGACGGCGCTCCAGCGCACGTGACGCCGGGTCGCCGACCGGACCGGCGCGGCCGATCGATGTTGACAGCGTGCTGTCCTCTTCGTAAGTTGACAGCATGCTGTCATCTGAGCGAGCAGGATCCAGGACGGACGTCGTCCTCTACGCCACCGACACCATGGCCGACTGGGAGTACTCGTACGTCACCGCCGGATTGGCGATGGCGGTCGAGCAGGGGTCGAACCGCTTTCGGCTCCGTGTCCTCGCGGACGGGCAGGGCGAGGTCACCACCAAGGGTCTCCTGCGGCTGCGCGCCGACGCGGATCTCGGCGAGGTGGACCCCGAAGACGTGGCACTGCTCGTGCTGCCTGGTGCCGACACGTGGTTCGACGGGCACGACCGGGTCCTCGACCTGGCCCGGCTCCTCCTCGAGCGGCACACGCCCGTGGCGGGCATCTGTGGCGCCACGTACGGACTCGCGCGAGCCGGCCTGCTCGACGACCGCGCCCACACCAGCAACGCCCGGGACTTCCTCGTGCCGTCGGGTTACGCCGGGGCCGACCGTTACCTGGACGAGCGGGTCGTGGAGGACGGTGACGTCATCACAGCCCCGGCCACCGCGCCGGTCGACTTCGGCGCTGCGGTCTTCCGCCGCCTGGAGCTCTTCCCCCCAGCGACGATCGATGCCTGGTACGGGCTGTACACCACAGGCGAGCGGCGCTACTTCGATGCGCTCGTCGGCCAGTCGACTGCCTGACCCCGTGACCGTGAGGCAGGAACCGGTCCCCGCCGGCGAGCCGGGCGTTCCGGGCGGCGATCCGGCCCGCACGCCCGCCGGCGACGCGCTGACCGACCTGGTGCTGCCGGTGTTCGAGTTGAACGGCGAGTTCCTCGCCGTGGCGGAGACGATGACCCGACCGGTCGGGCTCACCCCGGCCTGGTGGCAGGTCCTCGGCGCGACCCTGGACGAGGCCCTGCCAGTGGCCGAGATCGCGCGGCGGGTGGGGCTCGGTCTCGCTCGGCAGAGCGTGCAGAGGGTGGCGGACCTCCTGGTCGAACGTGGCTGGGCCGTCTACAGCGACAACCCCGCGCACCGTCGCGCCAAGCTCCTCGAGCCGACACCACAGGGACGCAGCACCCTCCGGCGACTCACCTCCGCTCAGCACCGATGGGCCGACACGGTCGCGGGGGCGGTGGGCGAGGGAGAGCTCCGGCGGACTCTCGCGACGATCCGGAAGGTCATCGACAGCTCACGCGAGTACCGGGACGGCCTCGCGGGCGCTGAGCACCCCCCTGCGAGTGCCACGACGACGCGGAAGCCGGTAACCGGGTGAGCCGGCGAGACCGGTTGGCTGCGTGAGCGCGACCCGGAGGAGGTTGCCGCTGAGCGCGCCGCCGAGCTCGAGCAGCGGCTGCACGGGTTCCTGGACGCCGGCCCGGCCGCTCGAGGCCAGCCCTACAGCTGAGCGGCGGCGGGCTCGGGCTGCCCGACGGCCCGCGCCCGCTGCTCGACGCGGCGGCGGCGCAGCAACCCGGCGACCGCGACCAGGGCCAGGGCGATCACCGCGACGCCGTACACCGCGGCGGTCGGCCGCAGCCCTGCCGCACCCGCGGCCAGCCCGGCGGCGACGGCGGGGACGCTGAAGGCCAGGTAGCCGACGACGAAGACGCTGGACAGCAGTCCGCCGCGCTCGCCGGGCGCGACGCCGGCGGTCACGGTGGCCATCGCGCCGAGGAAGGCCGCGCCGAAGCCGTACCCGGACACCACGGCGGCGGCGAAGAACAGCGCGATGCTGCCGGTCGCCAGCGAGACGATCGTGCCGCTGACGCCTCCGGCGAAGACCAGGCAGCCGGCGAGCATCGCCGTGTGCGGGGCGGCGTTCCGCATGGTGATCCCACCGACGGCGCCCGTGCCCTGCATCGCCACGATCACCAGGCTGCCGACGAGGTGGTCCTCGAGGCCGAACACGCCGGCGGCCACGGACGGTCCCAGCGAGAGGTAGAGGCCGCCCAGCGCCCACATCGCCACCAGGCAGGGCGCCGCGACGAGGAAGGCCGCCCGCTGCGCGGTGGGCACGTGCACCCGCGGCCGCAGCGAGGCCAGTGCACCCGGCAGCCGCGGGGAGGACTCCGGCAGCAGCAGGGCCACCCCGGCCGCGAGGACGAACAGCACGGTCAGCGTGCCGAACACCCAGTCGGTGGGGGCGGGCGCGAACTCGACCGCCAGCCCGGCGCTGACCGCGCCGAGGGCGAGGGCGAAGCCGGGGGAGGCGCTGTTGACCAGGGCGCCGAGGGGACGGTCGCTGCGCTGGTGGTCCAGCAGCGTCGCGCCCAGGGCGCCGGTGAGACTGCCCACCGACAACCCCTGTACCACCCGCGCTGCCAGCAGCCAGCCCACCGAGTCCGCGGCCCAGAACAGCGCCATCGCGACGACCTGCAGCAGCAGCCCGGCCACGACGACCGGCCGGCGTCCCACGTGGTCCGACAGCGCGCCGACCACCAGCAGGGCGGCGAGCAGCGCCAGGGCGTAGATGCCGAAGACCGTCGTCAGCACGCCGGCGGAGAAGCCCAAGCGCTCCTGGTAGACGCGGTAGAGCGGCGAGGGGACGCCGGAGGCGGCGAGCACCAGGACGAGCAGCGCGGCCGCCGTCCAGAACGAGACGGCGCGGGACGCGCGGCGGGCGGGCACGCCAGTCGGCAAGCCCGCTCGCCGCGGTGGCATTCCCGCGGTCAGCTGCGGGTGAAGTTCGGTGGCAGGACGACGTCCTCGCGGGTCAGGTCGTGCACCGAGTCCTTGCCGAGACCGAGCAGCGCCTCGTCGATGCCCTGCCGGAGGATCGACAGGACGTTCTGCACGCCGCGCTCGCCGTTGGCGGCCATGCCCCACAGGTAGGCCCGGCCGATCATCACCGCCCGGGCGCCCAGGGCCATCGCCTTGACCACGTCGCCGCCGCGCCGCACGCCGCCGTCCATGACCACCTCGACCTGGTCGCCGACCGCGTCGACCACCCCGGGCAGCGAGCGGATCGCCCCCGGCGTGCTGTCCAGGTTGTTACCACCGTGGGTGGAGACCGAGATCGCGGTGACGCCGGCGTCGACGGCGCGGCGGGCGTCGTCGGGGCGGGTGACCCCCTTGAGCATGAACGGCCCGCCCCACTGCTCGCGCAGCCAGGCGACGTCCTCCCAGGTGGGCAGCGGGGTGCCCATCCACTGGCCGTAGGCGCCGAAGAAGTTCGGCGGCTCCTCGCCGCCCAGCGCCAGGTTGGGGACGCTGAGCTCGGGGATGCCGCCGGAGCGCAGGTAGGTGGCCAGCCAGCGCGGCTTGCGCAGCACCTCGGGTGCGAACTTGACCGCGTTCTTCAGGTCGATCTTCTCGGGGATCGGCGGGCTGCCCCAGTCGCGGCGGGAGGCGAACGACCAGTCCAGCGTCATGATCAGGCCCTTGGCGCCGGCGGCGCGGGCCCGCTCGGCCCGGGCGAGGATCGTCTCGCGGGAGCCGACCCAGTACATCTGGAAGAACAGCTTGCCGTGTGCCGCGCCGACCTCCTCCACGGGCTTGCTGGCGAAGGAGGACAGCCCCATCGCGACGTCCTCGGCCGCGGCCGCGCGGGCCACCGCCACCTCGCCGTCCGGGTGCACCGCCTGCACGCCGGTGGGGGACACCAGCACCGGCATGGACACCTCCTGGCCCATCACCGTGGTGGCGAGGTCCCGCTTGCCCGGGAGGTCGGCGACGTGCGGGCGCCAGGCGATCTCGTCGAAGGCGGCGACGTTGTCACTCGCCGTCAGCCCCTTCTCGGTCCCGGCGACCAGCGCCAGGTAGACCGACCGCGGCAGCCGCTTCTCCGCGCGGTGCTGGGCCTCCTCCACGGTCTCGAACCAGTCCTTGGTGCTCGCCATGAGAGTCCTCCCGCGGTCGCCCGGTCGTCAGCGCCGTCCCCGGTGAGGGTGACGCACGCCACTGGCGGGTCATCGTGCCAGGCGTGGCACTGAGTGTCACGACCTCGCGAGGTGCCAGTGCGGCCTCGTCCCGGGCCCCGCCCTGAGCCCTCATGGCCCACGTGCAGGGTCCCGCCGCGAGCCTGCGAGTGGCGGGGGGCAAGGGGGTCCTTCACGGGGAGGACGGGGTCCTCCCTCAGGCGTGGGCGTCCGGGTGGGTGCGGGGGCTGTAGACGGCGCCGGTGCGGCTGACGCGGGTCTGCGAGGAGCCGACGAGCACCAGGCAGCGCATGTCGACGGTCTCCGGGTCGAGCTCGCCGAGGGTGGTGACCCGCACGCGCTCCTCGGGGCCGCCGACGTCGCGGCCGACGACGACCACCGTGTCGGGCTTGCGGCCCTCCAGCAGCACGGCCTGCGCCTCGGCCAGCTGGTGCGGCCGGGCCTTCGACCGCGGGTTGTAGAGGGCGAGCACCAGGTCGGCCGCCGAGGCGTGCCGCAGCCGGTCGACGACGACGTCCCACGGCTTGCGGACGTCGGAGAGGCTGACCACCGCGAAGTCGTGGCCCAGCGGCGCGCCCACCCGGGCCGCGACGGCCTGCGCGGCGGTGAGGCCGGGCAGCACCCGCACCGGGACGTCGGCGTACTCCGGCCGCTCGGCGACCTCGAGCACCGCGGCGGCCATCGCGAAGACGCCGGGGTCGCCGCTGGAGACGACCGCGACCCGCCGTCCGGACCGGGCCAGGTCCAGGGCGTGCGCGGCCCGCTCGGCCTCCACCCGGTTGTCGCTGGGGTGGCGGGTCTGCCGGGGGTTGGCCGGCACCCGGTCCAGGTAGGGGCCGTAGCCGACCAGGTCGTCGGCGCGGGACAGCGCCTCGGCGGCCTCGGGCGTCGTCCAGCTCCGCTGCCCCGGGCCGAGCCCGACGACGACCACCTCGCCGGTGCGGGGCTCGTCCTCGCGAGGCTGTTCCGGGCCGGGGACGGGCCCGGTGAGCGGGCTCGGCAGCAGCGCCAGGGAGAAGTAGGGGACCGTGTCGGGGTCGACGTCGGCCAGCGGCAGGGTCCGCTGGACGGCGGTCGTGGCCCGCTCGACGTAGACGGCACGGTCCAGGACGCCGGCGGTCTCGAGGGCGTCGCGGACGTTGCGGAAGGTCCGGCCGAGCTTCATCACCGCGGCGGAGTCCGTGGTGGCCAGCCACTCGGCGAGCTCCTCGGCCGGCAGCGTGCCCGGCAGCACGGTGAGCACCTCGTCCCGCTCGACCAGCGGCCGGCCGACCGCCGCGGCGGCGCCGCTCACGCTGGTCACGCCGGGCACCACCTCGGTGGGGTACCGGTGCGCCAGTCGCTTGTGCATGTGCATGTAGGAGCCGTAGAAGAACGGGTCACCCTCGGCGAGGACGACGACGTCGCGGCCGGCGTCCAGGTGCGCGGCCAGCCGGGCCGCCGCCGCCTCGTAGAACTCGTCGATCGCGCCCTGGTAGCCGCCGGGGTGGTCGGTCGTCTCGGTGGTGACCGGGTAGACCAGCAGCTCCTCGACCTGGCCCGCGCGCAGGTAGGGGGCGGCCACCGACCGGGCGACCGAG
>DASQNB010000399.1:0-1808 GCA_035645175.1 Geodermatophilus sp. | reverse complement strand
GCACGTCGCCGCCGACCTGATCAGCCAGGCCGAGCACGACCCGCTGGCCGGCGCGGTGCTGGTCACCGACAGCGAGGCCCTGGCCGACGCCGTCCTGGACCTGGTGCCCGGGCAGGTCGCCGCCACGAAGCACTCCGACCGGATCACCACCGCGCTGGACGGCAGCCAGTCCGGCGTGGTCCTGGTGGACGACGTCGACGCGGGCCTGCGGGTGGTGGACGCCTACGCCGCCGAGCACCTGGAGATCCAGACGCGCGACGCCCGCGAGGTGGCGATGCGGGTGCGCAACGCCGGCGCGGTGTTCGTGGGTGCCTGGTCGCCGGTCTCGCTGGGCGACTACATCGCCGGCTCCAACCACGTGCTGCCCACCGGCGGCTGCGCCCGGCACTCCAGCGGTCTGTCCGTGCAGTCGTTCCTGCGCGGCATCCACCTCGTCGAGTACGACGAGCAGGCGCTCGCCGCCGTCGCCGGGCACGTCGACGCCCTCGCCGGCGCCGAGGACCTGCCCGCGCACGCCGCCGCCGTCCGGGCCCGGCAGCGCGCATGACGCACTCGGTCACCCGCAGCACGGACGAGCTCCCGCTGCGGCCGGAGCTGCGCGGCCGCACGCCCTACGGCGCCCCGCAGCTGCAGGTGCGCCACCGGCTCAACACCAACGAGAACCCGCACCCGCTGCCGCCGGAGCTGCTCGCCGACCTCGGCGAGGCGCTGGGGCACGCGGCGCTGGAGCTCAACCGCTACCCCGACCGGGACGCCGTGCAGCTGCGCCGCGACCTGGCGACCTACCTGACCCGCACCAGCGGGCAGACCGTGGAGCCGGCGCAGGTGTGGGCGGCCAACGGCTCCAACGAGGTGCTGCAGCAGGTGCTGCAGGCCTTCGGCGGAGCCGGGCGGACCGCGCTGGGCTTCACGCCGTCCTACTCGATGCACCCGATCATCTCCGCCGGCACCGGGACCGCCTGGGTCGACGGGCACCGCCGCGAGGACTTCACCATCGACGCCGCGCAGGCCGCCGCCCAGGTGCGCGAGGTCCGCCCGGACGTCGTCTTCGTGACCAGCCCGAACAACCCGACCGGCACCGCGGTCGCGCTGGAGACGATCAGGACCATCTACGACGCCACGTCGTACGGCCACGGGCGCGCCGGCGTGGTCGTGGTCGACGAGGCCTACACCGAGTTCGCCCGCGCCGGCACGCCGTCGGCGCTCACCCTGCTGCCCGGCCGCTCGCGGTTGCTGGTCAGCCGCACGATGAGCAAGGCGTTCGGGATGGCCGGCCTGCGGCTGGGCTACCTCGCCGCCGACCCGGCGGTGGTGGACGCGCTGCAGCTGGTGCGGCTGCCCTACCACCTGTCCTCGCTCACGCAGGCGGCCGCGCGGACGGCGCTGGCGCACACCGACGCGCTGCTGGCGACCGTCGACGCGGTCAAGGCCGAGCGGGACCGGATCGTCGCCGCGCTGCCCGGCATGGGTCTGACCAGCGTGCCCAGCGACGCCAACTTCGTGCTGTTCGGGCGGTTCGCCGACGCCCCCGGCGTGTGGAAGGCACTGCTCGAGCACGACGTCCTGGTGCGCGACGTCGGCCTGCCCGGCTGGCTGCGCGTCACGGCGGGCACGCCGGAGGAGACCGACGCCTTCCTCACCGCGCTGGGTGAGGTGGCCCGCGAGCAGCACCTGGGAGGATCGGGGTCATGACCCGCACCGCACGCGTCGAGCGCGAGACGAACGAGACCAAGCTCGTCGTCGAGCTGGACCTCGACGGCACCGGCACCAGCTCGATCAGCACCGGGGTCGGGTTCTACGACCACATG